>NZ_JBVAPG010000042.1:0-57765 GCF_055413685.1 Bradyrhizobium sp. LeoA1Lang
GCGGCCCTTCAAGCTCACCACAATCCCATGACGATCAAGCCCGTTGCCCATGTCACAAGGGCCGCGTAACATTCATTCTGGCAACGTCGGCCCGACGTAGTTCAACACCGATCGGGACATCCCCAACCGCATGGTCAGACCTCCCTTGGCTTTTTTCCCTCACTCAGAATATCGCGGTGCATCCGGCCGCCGTAGAAATGGAAGAACGGCACGAAAGCATCATGCCGCAGCGGCCCGAACGTTGGCAAGCACACGCGAAAAATCGCAAGCGAAGCACAGGCACACGGTGTGGCTGGTCATCATTGGACTACCGGAAGCTAGAGTGGAAGCACTATGTTGGCAACTGGTAGCGTAGGAGGCGCGCGTACGCCGCCGTCATCGAACGCGCCCTGATCTATGTGCACATGCCTGGTCGAGAGAAGCCATGGACCGCATCGACGCGATGAAAGTATTTGTGTCGGCGGTCGACGAGGGAAGTCTGGCCGGCGCCGGACGGCGGCTGGGGCGGTCGCCGGCCGCGGTGAGCCGGGCGATCGCGTTTCTTGAAACTCATGTCGGCACGGAGCTTTTGCATCGGACGACGCGGTCGCTGAAGCTGAGCGAGGCCGGCGAGCGCTATGTTGCGAGCTGCCGGCGCGTGCTGGCCGAGCTCGAGGAAGCGGATATTGCCGCAGCCGGCGAGCGCGCCGCGCCGCGGGGCACGCTTACGATCACCGCGCCCGTCATCACCGGCGAGGACGTGTTGCGGCCCGTGCTCGACCCATTCATGAACGACTATCCGACGGTGTCGGTCCGGCTGCTTCTCCTGGACCGGCCGGTGAACCTGATCGACGAGGGCATCGACGTCGCGCTGCGCATCGCGCATCTGGCGGATTCGAGCTTCGTGGCGATCCGGCTCGGCGAAGTCCGCCGCGTGGTCGCAGCCTCGCCATCCTACCTGGCGCGAAATCCGGCCATCAATGAGCCTGCCGACCTGGCAAAGCACCAGATCGTCTCGATGACGCATTTCGGTCAGGACTCCTGGAGCTTCCCGCCTCTGAAAAACTCCTCGGTGCCCAGAACGGTGCAGTTCACGCCGAGGCTGGTCGTCAACACCGTGCGTGCCGCGGTCGCGTCCGCTGCGGAAGGACACGGCGTGACGCGGCTGTTCTCCTATCATATCGCCGAGGAGATCCGAAGCGGGCGCTTGCGGATCATCCTTGGCAAGGACGAATACCCGCCCTTGCCGGTGCACCTGCTCGCACCGCAAGGACGGTTTTCCGTGCCGAAGGTGCGCGCCTTCGTCGATTTCGCGGTGCCGCGGCTGAAGCGCTATTTCGAGCGGCTGTCGCGCGAAGCCAAGGACAGCGCCGCAACCATTCGTTCGCGGCGCGGAAGAGTGTCTGCCGAGTAGCGCGTATTCGCTCCGCAGGTTGATCTGCCTAGCTTGCCTTCATGAGCGCCGATAGGGCGCAAGCGGCGGTGTCGCCGCTTCAGCGATCATGGAGGCCCGTCATGGGTGCAGAACAAAAGGTTGCCATCATTACCGGCGCGTCGCAGGGCATCGGCGCTGATCTCGTCAATGGATATCGGAACCGCAATTTTCGTGTGGTCGCAAGCTCCCGCTCGATCAAGCCATCGTCCGATCCTGATATCCTGACAGTGGCCGGCGACATCGCCGATCCCAGGACCGCCGAGCGCATCGTCGGTCAGGCGCTCGACCGCTTCGGCCGCATCGACACGCTGGTGAACAACGCCGGCATCTTCATCGCCAAGCCGTTCACCGACTACACCGATGAAGATTACGCTTCGATACTCGGCATCAATCTCAACGGCTTCTTCCATCTCACCAGGCGCGTCGCGCGCGAGATGCTGAAGCAGGGATCGGGACACATCGTCCAGATCACGACCAGCCTGGTGGATCATGCCAACAGCAGCGTTCCCTCGGTGCTCGCCTCAGTCGCCAAGGGTGGATTGAACGCGGCAACCAAGTCGCTCGCGATCGAATATGCAGCCAAGGGCATCCGCGTCAACGCGGTCTCGCTCGGCGTGATCAAAACGCCGATGCATGGGCGCGAGACCTACGATTTCCTCGCCAAGCTGCATCCGGTCGGGCGGATGGGCGAGAGCCGCGACATCGTCGATGCCGTGCTCTATCTCGAAAGCGCGGGCTTCGTCACCGGCGAGATCCTGCATGTCGATGGCGGCCAGAGCGCCGGTCACTAATTCGAGCGCTAGAGCATTTTCGGTTCTGATTGAATCAGAACCGAAGCTCTAGGTTCTCGTTTTGACGCGTTTTCTTCACGCGAACCGGTGTCCACTTCGCTCGAAAACGCTTTAGTCAGCCATCGCCGTCGGCGATGGCTGGCATCAGAACTAACCATTTCCCTTTCGAGCAGCGAGGCTGCTTAACCCATGTCGATGTCAAGCACCCACGCTCACCGTCACCCGCATTCAGCGGCGGCCAATCATCATCATGAAGGCGGACCGGTCTGGCTGTCGGCTGCGGCTGGGCTTTGCGCCTCGCTGGTCGGTCTCGGATTGGCGCGCTTCGCCTACACGCCGTTGATCCCGGCGCTGATCGCGGCAAAATGGTTCAGTCCGGCGGATGTCGTCTATCTCGGCGCTGCCAATCTTGCGGGCTATCTGGCCGGCGCGATTATCGCGCGCGAGGTCGGGGCCCGCGCCGGGCCGGTGCGCTCGTTGCGCGCCATGATGGTGCTTGCATCGCTCTGCTGCTTTGCCTGCTCGGTGCCGATCTCTTTCGCCTGGTTCTTCGTGTGGCGCTTCCTTGCCGGCTTGTCCGGAGGCGTGATCATGGTGCTCGCGGCGTCGACGATCCTGCCGCACACGCCGCCGAACAAGAAGGGCGTGGTCGGCGGCGTGATCTTCGCCGGCGTGGGCCTCGGCGTTGCGGCGTCCGGCACGCTCGTGCCGCTGTTGCTGCGGCAAGGGCTGCAAGAAACCTGGTATGGAATTGGGATATTGTCCGTGCTGTTGACCCTGGCGAGCTGGAAGGCCTGGCCGGCCGAGGTCCGTGGCGCGAAAACGCTCGCCCACCATCACGTCGCGTCGCGGCCGCGATCACTGGCGATCCGCGCGCTGTATGCGGAATATGGCCTCAACGCCTTGGCGCTGGTGCCGCACATGGTCTTCCTGGTCGACTTCGTGGCGCGCGGGCTCGGGCAGGGGATTCTGGCTGCTTCACAATACTGGGTGCTCTATGGCATCGGCGCGATCGCCGGCCCGCTCGTGACCGGGCATCTCGCCGACCGCGCAGGCTTCGGCCCGGCGCTGCGCGTCGCCTTCCTGGTGCAGGCGGTCGCAATCGTGCTGCCTGCGGTCAGCGTGGCTCCGGCGGCGATGATCGTCTCGAGCGTGATCGCTGGCGCCTTCACCCCCGGCATCGTGCCGCTGACGCTCGGCCGCATCCATGAGCTCGTTCCGCACAACAGCGCCGCGCAGGGCGCGGCCTGGGCGCAAGCGACCACGAGCTTCGCGCTGTTTCAGGCCGGCGGCGCGTACGGCCTGTCCTACTGCTTCGAGCAGACCGGCGGCAACTACGCGCTCCTGTTCATGATCGGCGCAGCCGCCATCACCGCCGCTCTCGCCGTCGATCTCGTGGTCGGCCTATTGGGCGATCGCGCGCGCTCGTAGTGCTACCTACCAGCTCTTTTGGGCTCTTGTAGCCCGGATGGAGCGAAGCGCAATCCGGGATTGCTGCGGCTGGCGATACTGTTCCCGGATTACGCTTCGCTCCATCCGGGCTACGGGACTGTGAGATTCGGCTATCCCCCGTAGCTCTGCACCAGGCTGCCGGCGACCAGCGACCAGCCGTCGACCAACACGAAGAAGATCAGCTTGAACGGCAGCGACACCACGACCGGCGGCAGCATCATCATGCCCATCGACATCAGGACCGAGGCGACCACGAGGTCGATGATGAGGAAGGGGAGGAACAACAAAAAGCCGATCTCGAAGGCGCGCTTCAGTTCGGAGATCATGAAGGCGGGCACCAGGATGCGCAGCGACATCTCGTCCGGCGTCGCCGGCGGCGGCTCGCCGGAGAGATCCATGAACAGCTTGAGGTCCTTCTCGCGCACGTTCTTCTGCATGAAGCCGCGCAAAGGGACGGAGGCGCGCTGCAGCGCTTCCTCGACGCCGATCTGGTTGGCGACGAGCGGGCGGATGCCGTCGTCATAGGATTTCTGCAGCACCGGGCCCATCACGAACGCGGTCAGGAACATCGCCAGCGCGATGATCACCGAGTTGGGCGGCGCGGTCGCGGTGCCGAGCGCGGTGCGGAGCAGCGACAGCACCACGACGATGCGCGTGAACGACGTCATCATGATCAGGATCGACGGCGCGATCGAGAGCACCGTGAGCAGCGCGATCAATTGGATCGCGCGCTCGGTGACGCCGCCATTGCCCTGGCCGAGATTGATGCTGATGTCCTGCGCAAGCGCAGGCGCCGCCAGCGAGCTGGCGGTGATCAGGACGGCGGTGAATAAAACTCTACGCGGAAACTTCGGCCGCCTCACGAAGGGTTCTTCGGGCGGCCGAGCAGGGAGGCCATCTCGTCTTCGAGATTCTCAAAGCCGCTCTTCTGCGGCGCGGGCGGGGGCGAGGGTTCGCTGCGTGCGGGGCGCGGCGCGGGTGCCGGCTCGGGCGCGACCGGCGGCGCGGCGGCTTCGCTCGGTGGACGGCGCAGCGCGGCCTCGAGCCGCTGCGCCATCTCGGCGAGATTGGCGTCGGCGCTGGACGTATCCTGTGGCGGCGGAGGAGACGGAGGAGGCGGGGGCGGTGGCGGCGGTGCCGCAGCGCGCTCGGGGGTGCGGAGCGGCGCGACCTTCGGCTCGGTCGTGCGCGGCGGGCGCGGGATCAGGGGCTCGGAACGCTCGGTGCGGGGCACGCGCGGCGGGATCGGCTCGGGCCGCGGTTCGGTCCGCTCGGGACGGCTGCCGATCGGCTCCGGCGCGAAGCCGGCGAGCGGATCGCGTCGCTCCGGCAGCGGCGGCGCCGCCGGACGGCGCAGCTCTTCGGCGAAAGACGGGCGCGCAGGCCGCGGCGGCGGCTCTGGCATCGTCGGCTCCGGAGTGTCGAAAATATCGGTGCGGGCGCTTTCGGCCTCCGCCCAGGCGGTATCCGGAAGTGGCGCTACCCGCGGTGGCGGCTCGGCGCTGGCGACCACCGGACGTGGTGGCGCCTGATCGCGGGCCGCCATCGCGCGCACGATGTTGGGTTCGACGACGATGTCGGTGGGGCCGCCAATCATCAGCAGATGCTCGACATTGTCGCGCCGGACCAGCACGAGGCGTCGTCGTCCATCGACCGCGGCCGCATCGATCACCGCCAGCCGCGGCATCCGCCCGCGATTGGTGTTGGCCCCGAGGCGATTGCCTGCAAAGCGTCGCACCAGCCACGCGGCCAGGCCGATCAGCGCCAATACGGCGATGAACGCAAAGAGGAACCACAGGATCTGCATATTACTGTCCCCGGCCATCTGGCCCTGCTTTCATGCTGGCTTAGACGGATGCGGGCTGAAGCGATCCGATCAGCGAATCACGCCCGAGATCAGCCTTATTTCTTAATTCCCCACGGCAGTCACGCCGCCCATGTTTACTAATAGACCAAGAATCGATTGTTCCAAAACGACTTCTGAGCCCGCCCACGCGCGCTGGTTAACGCAGCCATCGTGGCGAAAATGTGCACTTTCGGATGATTCGGAGGTTGCCACCGGACCTGCCACGACCTCCCGGAACAATTTAACCAGCCGTTAACCATACACCGGGCAAATTCTGCCTACCTCGGGGATGGCCCCAGAGGTTAACGGGGGCACGGCGATGTCCGTCAACGATCTACCGATCCTGTCGGCGCTGCGCACCAAGATGCAGTGGCACCAGGAGCGCCAGCGGGTGCTCGCCGAGAACGTTTCCAATTCCGATACGCCGAACTTCAAGCCGCGCGACCTGGTCGAGCCGACCTTCGACCGCAATGGTGCGACCGTCGGCGGGTCGATGGGCACGCTGCCGATGATGCGCACCACATCCGGCCACATCGCGGCCTCCGGCGCGCCGGAGAATTTCGACCATGACGGCGGCAAGAACGCCTTCATGACCAGGCCGGCCGGCAACGCCGTCAACCTGGAAGAGCAGATGCTGAAGGTCTCCGCCAACCAGATGGACTATGCGGCGGTGACCTCGCTCTACAGCCGCAGCCTCGGGCTGATCAAAACCGCCATCGGCAGGCGCTGACGGGTTTCTAGGGAGGAAGGATCATGGCCGACGATGGAAGCGATTTCGCCCGCTCGATGACGATCGCCACCTCCGGCCTGCGCGCGCAGGCCGGGCGGATGCGGGTGATCTCGGAAAACATCGCCAACGCCGATTCGACGGCGCAGACCGCGGGCGGCGATCCCTATCGCCGCAAGGTGCCGACCTTCTCTTCCGCGCTCGACCGCACGCTGGACGCCAAGGTGGTGACGCTCGGCCGGGTGCGGCCCGACCAGTCGGCGTTCCGCGTCAAATACGAGCCGAGCAATCCGGCGGCGGATGCGACCGGCAACGTGAAATATCCCAACGTCAATCCGCTGGTCGAAATGACCGATATGCGCGACGCCCAGCGCTCCTATGAGGCGAACCTCAACATCATCAGCGCGACGCGGCGGATGATCCAGCGCACGCTCGATATCCTCAAGTCTTAAGAAACAGGAAGCGATCCAACATGGCCACACCGACAGTTGCCGCCAACGCCTATGCCAGCCTCGCCCGCATGATGGAGCGGGGCGGCGCCGAGAAGGGCGGCGAGACCGCAGGCCCCTCGTTCGGCGCGCTGGTGAAGGAAGCCATCGGCAGCGTCATGGATGCCGGCCGCAAGTCCGACGCCCAGACCGTGGCGATGACCGCGGGCCGGGCCAATGTGATGGACGTGGTGACCGCGGTCGCGGAGACCGACGTCGCGGTCTCGACCCTGGTGTCGGTGCGG
The DNA here is from genome assembly GCF_055413685.1 of Bradyrhizobium sp. LeoA1Lang. Classification (NCBI taxonomy): domain Bacteria; kingdom Pseudomonadati; phylum Pseudomonadota; class Alphaproteobacteria; order Hyphomicrobiales; family Nitrobacteraceae; genus Bradyrhizobium; species Bradyrhizobium sp. LeoA1Lang. The sequence continues at coordinate 6,964 of NZ_JBVAPG010000042.1, forward strand.
GACCGGGTGATCCAGTCGTATGAAGACATCATGAAGATGCCGATTTGATTGGGGCGAATAGGGAGTGGCGAATAGCGAATAGGGGAAGAGGTGTGATCCATTCGCTATTCGCCACTCGCCATTCGCGGATCCGACGCAAGTAACCGAAAGCGAGAAACCAAATGACCGGTGCTGAAACCCTCGACGTGGCGCGCGATGCGATCTGGACCATCGTGGTGGTGTCGTCACCCCTGATGATCGTCGGCCTCGTGGTCGGCGTGATCGTGTCGCTGTTCCAGGCGCTGACACAGATCCAGGAGCAGACGCTGATCTATGTGCCGAAGATCATCGCGATCTTTGTGACGCTGCTACTCGCGCTGCCGTTCATGGCGGATTCGATGCACGCCCACATGATGCGGATATCGTCGCGAATCATCGGCGGTTGATGCACTAATGTCCCGGCCCTGACATTCGCGCTCAGTCGCGGCAGGCGGGGTTGCGAATGTCAGGGCCGAAGGGACATTAGCAAGATCATTTTTTTGCAGTGCGATGTATTTGACATTCGCATGGAGGAATCGCGGAAAATGCCGATGCGAATGTCAAATACATCGCACTGTGACTGAATGCGCATCGACATATCCCTGCTGCCGGCGCTCGCCGCGACCTTCGTGCTGGTGTTTGCCCGCATGGGGGCGATGGTGATGTTGCTGCCGGGATTCGGCGAGAGCAATATCCCGGCGCGGATCAAGCTTGGGATCGCACTGCTGCTGACTTTGATCATCCTGCCGCTGCACCGTGCTGACTACCATGTCGACGTCACGTCGGTGACGTCGCTGATGGTGCTGATGGGGCACGAGATCGTCATCGGCATCGTGCTCGGGGCGACCGCGCGCGTGACGCTGTCGGCGCTTGCCGTCGCGGGCTCGGTGATCGCCCAGCAACTCGGCCTCGGCTTCGTCACCGCGATCGATCCGACGCAGGGACAGCAGGGCCAGCTCATCGGCAACTTCCTCACCATCCTCGGCATGACGCTGCTGTTTGCGACCGACACCCACCATCTGGTGCTCGCGGCGCTGAACGAGAGCTACAAGATCTTCTCGCCGGGCGCCTTGATGCCGACCGGCGACGTGGCGGCGCTGGCGACGCGCGCCTTCGCCGAGGCCTTCAAGATCGGCCTGCAACTGTCGGCGCCGTTTCTCGTTTTCGGTCTCGTCTTCAATATCGGGCTTGGCGTGCTGGCGCGGCTGATGCCGCAGATGCAGGTCTACTTCGTCGGCGTGCCGCTCTCGATCCTCGCCGGGTTCCTGATCTTCGCCGTGGTGCTCGCGGCGATGATGGGGACCTATCTCGAATACTTCATCGGCGTCATGCACCAACTGACGCCGCTGAAATAGGGAGCCGCCATGGCCGAGGATAGCGACGACAAAACAGAAGACCCTACGCAAAAACGTCTCGATGACGCACATGCGAAGGGCGATGTCGCCAAGAGCCAGGAGGTCAACACCTGGTTCGTGATCGCCGGCGGCACGCTGGTGCTGTCGACCTTCTCGACCTCGACGGCAGCAGGCATCCTGACGCCGCTGCGCAACTTGATCGCCAATTCCTGGATGATCAGGACCGACGGCCCGGGGCTATTGTCGCTGATGCAGACGCTGGGCATCGCTGTCATCGCGGCAATCGGCGTGCCGCTCCTGATGCTGATGCTGGCGGCGATTGCCGGCAACATGATCCAGCACCGCCTGGTGTGGTCGGCGGAGTCGCTGACGCCGAAATTCAGCAAGATCTCGCCCGGCGCCGGCTTCAAGCGCATTTTCGGCAAGCAGGCGGCGGCGAATTTCCTCAAGGGCATCTTCAAGGTCGTCGCGCTCGGCGCGGTCATGACCGCGGTGCTGTGGCCGGAGTGGCACCGGCTGGAATCGCTGCTTAGGATCGACGTCGCCTCGATCCTGCCCGCGACCACCAGCCTGACCGTGCACCTGATGGGCGCGGTGGTGGCGATGCTCGCCGCGGTCGCCATCGCCGACTACTTCTTCCAGTACCGGCAATGGTACGAGCGGCAGAAGATGTCGGTGCAGGAGATGAAGGAGGAGTTCAAGCAGTCGGAAGGCGATCCGCACATCAAGGGGCGCATCCGCCAGTTGCGGCAGCAGCGCATGAAGAAGCGGATGATGGCCTCGGTTCCCAAGGCGAGCGTGATCATCACCAACCCGACCCACTATTCGGTGGCGCTCGCCTACGACCGCAACATGCAGGCACCGGTCTGCGTTGCCAAGGGCGTCGACATCATCGCCTTCAAGATCAGGGAGATCGCCAAGGATCACGACATCCCGATCGTCGAGAACGTGCCGCTGGCCCGCGCGCTCTATGCAACCGTCGATATCGACGAGGAAATTCCGGTCGAACACTATCACGCGGTCGCCGAAATCATCGGCTACGTCATGGGCCTGAAGCGGCGCTGGCTGTCGGGACAGCGAAGCTGACGCGGGATGGGGCTCCGGGAATGGAACGAAAGCGGCCTGAGATGGGCTTAACCTGGGAAATAGCGGCCTGATGGACTTGCGCTCCAAGCTCCGATTGAGGCACTCAGGAGGGCGGGCGAATCTGCACGCCTTCACCGCCGACGGGCAGTTTCCTTTAATGACCGCCGAGACCGATCACAACCAAGCTGCCGAGCCGTTCGTGGCCCACGAACCGGCGCGGCGGAGCGGCAGCATCGTCCTGGTGCTGCTGGTGGCGGCCGGCCTCGTCGCGGTGGCGATCGCGCTGATGACGATCGGCCGCGCCCAGGCGCAGCCCTATATCGTCGGTGTGCTGGCGCTCTTGGCCATGGTCGGGCTGTTCAGCCTGTTCGCCTTTGCCGCCGGAATCGTCCGTTTCTCGGACCGTTCCACCGACGATCCCGTGATGGGCCGGATCGCCAACCACGCCTATGACGGGCTGGCGGTCACGGATTCGCACGGGCACGTGGTCTATTCCAACGCCGCCTATCTCGCGCTGACGGGCGCGGCGAGCCCGCAGGAGGTTCGGCCGGTCGAGCGCGTCTTCATCGGCAATCCGGATGTCTCCGAGGCCGTGTTCCGCCTGCTCAAGGCCGCGCGCGAAGGCAAGCGGCAGCAGGAGGAGGTCCGCATCGCCGGCCATGACGGCCTGCGTGGACGGTGGCTCAGGATGCGGGTGCGCCCGCTCGGCCAGAGCAAGCGCGAACAGAAATATGCGGTGTGGTCGATCGCCGACATCACCCGCGACCGCGAGCGCCAGGAGGACGTCTTCAAGGAATTGCAGCACGCGATCGAATATCTCGATCACGCGCCTTGCGGTTTCTTCTCGGTCACTCCGTCCGGCGAGATCGCCTATGTCAACGCGACGCTCGCGAACTGGCTCGACTACGACCTCGCCGAGATCGGCTCGGGCGGCTTGAAGCTCACCGACATCGTGTCCGGCGACGGCGCAGCGCTGCTGACCTCGATCGTGCCGGCGCCGAGTGAGGTGAAGACCGAAGTCTTCGACATCGATCTCAGGATGCGGAGCGGCAAGCCGATGCCGGTGCGGCTCTATCACAAGCTCGCCTTCGGCGCCGACGGCACGCCCGGGGCCTCGCGCACGCTCGTCATCAGCCGCGCCCGGGACGAGCATCACGATCCCGAACGCGCCGCCGAAGTCCGCTTCATGCGCTTCTTCGACCACACGCCGATGGCGATCGCGACCGTCGATCGCAGCGGCAATGTCGTGCGGGCCAATGCGCGCTACGCCAAGCTGGCGCAAAGCCTGAATGCGGAAGGCTCCGCCGCCAAGTCGATCTTCCGCGCAGTCCATCCGCGCGACCGCAGCCTGGTGATCGCGGCGATCAACCAGGCGGCCGAGGGCAGGGGCGACATCGCACCCGTCGACGTCATGCTCGACGGCGCCAAGGAACGCTGGGGCCAGTTCTTTATTACTGCAGTCGACGAGGACGACCGCGACGCGGAAGCCGCAATCGTCTACATGCTCGAGACCACCGAGCGGCGCACGCTGGAAAACCAGATCAATCAGTCGCAGAAGATGGACATGGTCGGCCAATTGGCCGGCGGCATCGCGCACGATTTCAACAACGTGCTCTCAGCCATCATGATGGCGAACGATTTCCTGTTGAACGCGCACAAGCCGACCGATCCGTCGTTCCAGGACATCATGCAGATCAAGCAGAACGCGACCCGCGCGGCGACGCTGGTGCGGCAACTGCTCGCCTTCTCGCGGCGCCAGACGCTGCGGCCGCAGGTGCTGGATCTCGGCGACGCATTGAGCGACCTGACCATGCTGCTGCGCCGGCTGATCGGCGAGAAGGTGAAGCTCGACCTCGTGCACGGGCGCGACCTCTGGCCGGTGAAGGTCGATGTCTCCCAGTTCGAGCAGGTGGTCGTCAACCTCGCCGTCAACGCGCGCGACGCGATGCCTGATGGCGGCAAGCTGATCATCAAGACCCAGAATGTCGCGGCAGAGGAAGCGGGCCAGCTCGCCTACAAGGGCCTGCCGGCGGCGGACTATGTGCGGATCGACATCACCGATACCGGCACCGGCATTCCGCTTGAGATCATCGACAAGATCTTCGAGCCGTTCTTCTCGACCAAGGAGGTTGGCAAAGGTACGGGGCTCGGCCTGTCGACGGTCTATGGCATCGTCAAGCAGACCGGTGGCTTCGTGTATGTCGATTCCTCGCCCGGCGAGGGCACCACGTTCCGCATCTTCCTGCCGCGCCACCGGCCCGAGCAGGAGGTCGCGCCGGAGCCGCAGCCGACCAATGGCGCGGCCAAGGAGACCGCAGCCGAGCCGCCGAAGCCAAAACCCGACCTGACCGGGCAGGGCACGATCCTTTTGGTCGAGGACGAGGATGGCCTGCGTTCACTGAACGCCCGCGGCCTGCGCTCGCGGGGCTACAGCGTGATCGAGGCGTCCAACGGCATTGAGGCGATGGAAGCGCTCGACGAGAAGAATGGCGAGATCGACCTCGTCGTCTCCGACGTGGTGATGCCCGAGATGGACGGCCCGACGCTCTTGAAGGAGATGCGCAGCCGCAATCCGGATCTGAAGATCATCTTTGTCTCGGGCTATGCCGAGGATGCGTTCGAGAAGAGCCTGCCGGAAAACCAGCAATTCGCCTTCCTGCCGAAGCCGTTCACGCTGACGCAGCTCGTCGCGGCCGTGAAGGAGACGATGGCGCCGTGACGATAGCTGTGCCTATGAGCAGAAACGAGTCGATTTAACCCAGTAACGTGTCCCCAGCACGTCGTAGCACCGGCGGTCGTGAACCCCTGCTCGCCGAACGTTCGGTCCGGCCTGAAAGCCGACATGTAACGCAAGTCTGACTTTTGACCCAGCTGACACTGTAAGCGGAGGACGCTGGCGTGCCCGGTAGTAGCGCGCTGACCGGCAAGAGTGTCTTCAATGCGTCAGCGTTTCTACCTCATCTAAAGCGGGCATATCCGCTGAAGGCTCTTGATCTAGCGCAATGCCCACGCATTTTACGAAGGGGCAGGCTTAGTGGAGAACGTCCATGAAGCAGATGAGCTTGAGGACATTTGCGATTGCGACCTCGGCCTTCGCGTGCGCTACGTTGCTCTCGTTCAGCTGGTCTGAACAGCGCGGCGTCTCGCTGTCAGTTGAGGGCGCGCAGGCGCGGATCGGTCGCCCATTGACCCCCCTAAGCGGTGCCGGCGTTGCGCGTCGCCATTACCGGCGGGCTGCGTACGGCTACGGTGCCGGTGTGGTCGGTGCTGGCCTGGCGGCCGGCGCGATTGGGACGGCCGCGGTAGCGGCCACCTCACCTTATGGGTACTATGGTGGTGGCCCATATGCAGGCACTGGTTGGGGCTACTATGGCGGCTACCCCGGCAACTATTTCGGCAGTTATGGCTACCCTGGCGGCTATTACGGCGGCTACGCCAACCGCAGCTACGTCACCGGACGGCCAACGCTGTTTCCGCGCTACTACGGCGGCAGTTATGCCGCTGGCGGCTACCCTGTTGGCTATTACGGCGGCTACGCCAACCGCAGTTACGTCACCGGACGACCAACGCTGATTCCGCGCTACTATGGCGGCTACGGTCAGTACTACGGCAGCCCGAACAACAGAGGCGGCTTGGTTGGCGGCGACGACGCAGGGACCTACAGTCCCTAAGACTAGCACCGCGTTTCTAGCCGGCATCTGAATAGGCGTTTGCGCTCTCAAGCGGGCGCGAACCCCGTTCCCGCCATCCGCGTGACCACTTCTGCCGCAGCACGACAGCACCGCGGTGATCAGTTAACTAGCGATGGGGCACGACTGCTTATGTGAAGGGTTTCGGATGCCGGCCGCCGAATTCGCGGCGCCGTCCCTCAAGCGGCCGGCATCCGAAACCCTTCACAAGATCTGCGCCCCCTGCCAAGTCGTATTTTGGACCCGAAGCGGTCATTCATGCAGATCGGTCAGCGCACAAGACCCGGTGAGCGAGGAGGCGCTGCTCGGCAGTTTGCACCCAATGGCGGCGCGCGAGAGGCGCAGTGGTGACTTTGACACCGCACCGCGTACGCGAATGACCCAACTCGGCAGGCTACACTCGTTGATCCAGATCAAAGTTCTCCGGCCCCAGATGTGGGCTCGTGCGCCACTAAGGGCGACAATCCTGTTTTGGGCGACTTCAACAGGAGAGTAACAATGATCAGGTTATTTGCTGTTGCCTTCGCACTGGCCTTGGCGTCATCAGCGCAGGCCATGCCTCTAGTACCCCTCCAACAGCCGGACGAGATTGTCATTCAAGTCCGCGAAGCATGCGGTCCAGGTATGCGCCGCACTGCGAATGGTGTTTGCATCAGGACTCCCACCCGACGTGCCGCAAGCAGGTGCGCTCGCGGAGTAACTTGCTAACCTCGCGCGGCCGCCGCGAGGCGGCCTTTCTCTTTTCCCGCTGGGCCTGCCTCACGGATAGCATCCTGGAGCGCCTCGCTCCGGTCGCAATGACAGGGTTAAGAAGCTGCAAAAACCCGTGGAAAGACGGGCTTTTGTCACATCCCCGCGACTGAGGGCCGCAGTGGTTGTTCCCGTTTACGGCTTCCCTTTTGGGCAGCCGTGCCCATCTTAGTGCCACTTTCTCCATTCTGGGGATTCAAGGAAACACAGATGAATTTCACGCAACATACGCGCGGAATTGTTCGGGCCATCGCCGTGGCGATAGCGCTGGCGCTGCCTCTGACGGCTATCGGCATATCGGCTGCTGACGCCCGCGCCGGCGGCGGCTTCGGCTCGGGTTCCCGTGGCTCGCGGAGCTTCTCCGCGCCGCCCAGCACCAACACGGCGCCGGGCATGACGCAACCGCTCAACCGCACCTATAGCCAGCCGGGCACCGGCATGAACTCTCCGGCCGCGAATTCGGGCGGCATGTTCAACCGGGGCGGCATGGGCCGCGGTCTGCTCGGCGGCCTCGCCGCGGGCTTCCTCGGCGCCGGCCTGTTTGGCCTGCTGTTCGGTGGCGGCCTGTTCTCGGGTCTCGGCGGCCTGTCGTCGATCCTCGGCCTGTTGCTGCAGATCGGTCTGATCGTGCTGGTGGTGCGGCTGGCGATGTCGTGGTGGCAGCGCCGCCAGACAACGGCCGCCGCCTACGCCGGCGGACCTGCAGCCGGTGTCGGCCCGCAGCCGAACTATCGCTCGGGCATGGGCTTCGGGCTTGGTTCGGCCAGCGCGCCGCTGGAGATTGCGCCGGCCGACTATGAGGCCTTCGAGCGCCTGCTCAGCGAGATCCAGGCTGCATGGTCGAACGAGGATGTCGGCAAGCTGCACACGCTCGCGACGCCCGAGATGGTCTCCTACTTCTCGAAGGACCTGGAGGAGAACAAGGCTCGCAACGCCGTCAACAAGGTGACGAATGTGAAGCTGCTGCAGGGCGATCTTGCCGAAGCCTGGCGCGAGGGCGAGTCCGATTACGCCACGGTGGCGATGCGGTTCTCGCTGGTCGACCAGACGCTCGACCGTACCACCGGCCGGCCGGTCGCCGGCAGCGAGCAGCCGCAGGAAGTGACGGAGGTCTGGACCTTCGTGCGACGGCGCGGCAGCGACTGGGAGCTCTCGGCGATCCAGCAGGCGAACTGATCGTCCGCCAGATAACGTAACATCGAGGCGCTGCGGTTCATTCCGCAGCGCCTTTTGCTTTTGCGCGGGTCATTTCGCGGTCACAGCGCCGGAATAATGGGTACGGCTACGGGTTGATCTCAGAAGCCAAAGACAATCGGGAGGAGCAAATGAAGATTGGTGCCAGCATCTTCGTGCCGACATGTTTCGCACTCGCCGCTTTCGCGGTGCAACCGGCGCAGGCGCAGTCGGCCAACGCGAGCTTCTTCCTGACCAGCAACGGCATCGGCAATGGCGGCAATCTCGGTGGGCTTGCGGACGCCGACAATCATTGCCAGACGCTGGCGCAGGCGGCGGGCTTTGGCGCGCCGAAAACCTGGCACGCTTATCTCTCGACACAGGCGGCCGACGGCCAGCCCGCCGTGAACGCGCGCGATCGTATCGGCAAAGGGCCGTGGCAGAATGTGAAGGGTGTGGTGGTCGCCAAGGACGTCGCCGACCTCCACAGCGCCGGCAACAATCTCACCAAGCAGACCGCGCTTTCCGAAAAGGGCGAGGTCATCAACGGCCGCGGCGACACGCCGAATCGTCACGACGTGCTGACCGGCTCACAAGCGGACGGCACGGCGTTTGCCGTCGGCGAGGATCGCACCTGCAAGAACTGGACGAGCAGCACGCAGGGCACCGCCATCGTCGGCCATTCCGACCGGATCGGCCTGCGCGACGACGAGCCGTCGAAATCCTGGAACTCGTCGCATCCTTCGCGCGGTCCCGACGGTGGTTGCTCGCAGGCCGATCTCAGGAGCACCGGTGGCGACGGCTTGCTGTACTGCTTCGCCGTGAACTGAAGCTGGTGAATCCCAAGCCGCCTGCCGAGCGTCAGGCGGCTTTCTTCTTGGTGGCTTTCTTCTTCGCGACTTTCTTCTTCGCTACCTTCTTGGGAGCAGCTTTCTTCTTCGCCACATAGGCCGCGACTTTCTTCGACGAATGGCCCACGGCGGCGACGGCGGCCTTCAGCCTGGCCGGCGTGACTTTGAACTTCTTGGACCAATAGCGCACTTCATAGGGCTCGCTTACCGCAATCCGCGCACGGTCCGCGGCGAGGTGCTTCTGCTCCTTGAAGTAGGCTTCCACCTTCTTGGCGGAATGTCCGACTTTCTTGACGGCGGATTTCAGCTTGGCCGGCGTGACCATGAACTTCTTCGACCAGTAGGCGACCTCATAAGCCTCGCCCAACGCGATCCGTGCGCGATCAGCGCTGCCGCGTTTCTTCTTGCTATCCGCCATCACATTCTCCTGTCCGATCGGGAATCGGATGTTCCAAGACCGGAACAGGCTAACATCGTCGCGCGCGCTTTCAAACAATTGCGATCAGGCGGCTGCGGAGCGCGGGCCACAGGAGTGTGGTATTGCCGTGAGCCTGTCGCAGGGAGGCATCGTCAATGCGTTATCAACTCTATTACTGGCCCGACATCCAGGGCCGCGGCGAGTATGTGCGGCTCGCGCTGGAGGATGCGGGTGCTGATTATGACGATGTCGCGCGCGGCGCGGGCGGCACAAGCGCGATGATGTCGATGATGGAAGCGGGAAAGGGCACACCGCCCTTCGCGCCGCCCTTCCTGAAAGCCGGCAAGCTCGTGATCGGGCAGACCGCCAACATCCTCTTCTTTCTCGGCGCGCGCCATGGCCTGGCGCCGAAGGCGGAAGCGGCGCGGCTTTGGGTGCATCAAATGCAGCTCACCATCGCTGATCTCGTGCTGGAGGTTCACGACACCCATCACCCGCTCGGGCCGGGCCTCTATTACGAGGACCAGAAGGCGCCGGCGAAAAAGCGTACCGCGGAATTCTGGAAGGAGCGCGTGCCGAAATTCACAGGCTATTTCGAAGACATCGTGGCGGCGAATGGCGGCGCTTACGTCACCGGCCGCCGCGTCACCTATGTCGATCTGTCGCTGTTCCAGATCGTCGAGGGCCTGCGCTACGCCTTTCCGAAGCACATGCAGGCGTTCGAGGAGAACGTTCCCCGCCTGATCGAATTGCGTGACCGCATCGCCGAGCGGCCCAACGTCAAGACCTATCTGGCAAGCGAGCGGAGGATTCCGTTCAACGAGCAGGGTATCTTCCGCCACTATAAGGAATTGGACCTGTAGTGCGATCTATCCGTCATGGCCGGGCAAGACGGAGCGTAGGGTGGGCAAAGCGAAGCGTGCCCACCGTCAAGCTCACTGCTCGTAATGGCGGGCACGCTCCGCTTTGCCCACCCTACGACACCACCATCCTACGGCGCTGTCTTACAGATTCTTCCCGTCGAACGGCGTCATCGCGAGCTTCGACAGTTCGATGCCGTCGATGCAGCTCACGTTCAGCGCCACCACATCGGTGCCATCGGGCTTCTTGCCGTAGGCAAACACCTCGGCGCCGCAGTCGAGGCAGAATTGATGGCGGATGGCGTGCTTGTTGAAGAGATATTCCTTCAAATTCTCCACGCCGGCGCGGAGCTGAAAACTCCTCGGCGGCAGGAAGGTGAAATGCAGGCCCTTTTTGGTGCAGATCGAGCAGTTGCAATTGGTCACCACCGCGAGATCGGAGGTGCATTCGAAGCGCACCTGTCCGCAATGGCAGCCGCCGGTATAGGTTTTGCTGTCAGGCATGACTCTTCCTCACCGCATCCGGGGAATGCATGATAACGCAGCGGCTCGGCGCGGTCAGCAGGTCCCGGGCCGCGGAAGCGCTATTCGTCCTTGCCGCGGGTGATCGCGATCGACGCCTCGGTCTTGGTGCGCGTGCATTCCATGTTGAGGCGGCGGAAGCGCATGCTGACCTTGTCGCCGCGCAAGAGGCCCATGCGCTTCAGGCAGCGCGTGGCGCCGGTCGTGGTGTCGTCCTTCGGCACGGTGAAGATGATCGCCGCCGCCGAGCTGACCAGTTGAAAGAATTCCGGCTTCGGTCGCCGGTCGCCCTTGGCATAGAGTTCGACGGAGTAGCTCTTGCCGCGGCAGCCGAGCGACAATTCCCTGGTCGCGGGATGGGTGAGGTAGACGATGTTGGCGGCCTTGAAATTGACCTTGAGGCCGTCGATCTGGCTGGCAAGCTGCTTGGCGATGTCGTCGCACTGGTCGGCGTGCGCCGGCGAAGCGGCGAGGGCGGAGAAAAGCCCGAGCACGGCGGCGAGCGCTGCGGCATGAACGCTTGATACGAGTGTTCTCGTCATGAAATACCCCCCAGCGGCACACAACTGTACCGTCAGGGTTCATGCAAGGTCTGCCGGATTACGTCAATATGTTGAGCATGGGCGTCCGGGCGTTGCTGGCGATCCAGAGCGCCCTGACCAGGGTGATTTGCAGGGCTTGTTGTGCTAGACTGATGTTATGACAAAGCTACTTCAGGAAGCACTGCGGCAGGTCGAGCAATTGCCGCCCAGCGAACAGGACGCAGCCGCGGGTGCATTGCTCGACTACGTCAAGCACATGCGCGAGATGCAGCTGACCGAGGAGCAGGTCGAGGAAGTCCGCCGCCGCAGGTCTGATCCTAATCGGCAGCTCGTGTCTCACGAAGAGGCGCGCAACCGCATTGCACGGCTGGTCGGCGGCGATAGATGAAACTCGTCTTCGACGATCAAGCGATCGCCGATATCGAAAATATCTATCATTGGATCGCTCAGGACAGTCCCGCTGCGGCCAAGGCCGTGGTGGAGCGGCTATTCAGCAGCATCGAACTGCTGTCCTCGTTTCCATTCATGGGGCGAGTTGGCCGCGACGCCGACACTTTCGAATGGCCAGTACCGCGGCTGCCCTACATCGCCGTCAATGAAGTCGATCGAGCGCAGGAGCGGATCATCGTCGCCGCGGTGTTTCACGGAGCCCAGGATCGAGAGGCTGGCAAGCCCCCGAAACGATGAGTCGGTATTCCCGGATTCCCTTCCTTTTACGGCAAAAATGCTTAGAACGGCTCTAGATGCCGGGCCGACGTTCCCGGCCCCAACCTGAGATCATGTCCATGAACGCTCCCACCGCTTTCCCCGACCAGTCCAAGCCCGTTCCGCCCTACAAGCACACGCCGCTGTTCCCGCTGGGGCAGGACACGACACCGTACAAGAAGGTCACGGCCGAGGGCGTGCGGGTCGAGAAGGTGCTGGGCAGGGACATGCTGGTGGTGTCGCGCGAGGCGCTGCGGGCGTTGTCGGAGGCGGCGTTCGGCGAAATCAACCATTATTTGCGTCCGGGGCATCTGAAGCAGTTGCGCAGCATCCTTGACGACAAGGAAGCCAGCGACAACGATAAGTTCGTGGCCTTCGACTTCCTGAAGAACGCCAATATCGCCGCCGGCGGCGTGCTGCCGATGTGCCAGGACACCGGCACCGCGATCATCATGGGCAAGAAGGGCTGCAACGTCATCACCGAGGGCGATGACGAGGCGGCGCTGTCGGAAGGCGCGCGAGACGCTTACTTGCGCCGCAACCTGCGCTATTCGCAGGTAGCGCCGCTGTCGATGTATGAGGAGAAGAACACCGCCAACAACATGCCGGCGCAGTGCGAGATCTACGCCGAGGGGGACGATGCGTACAAGTTCATGTTCATGGCCAAGGGCGGCGGCTCTGCCAACAAGAGCTTCCTGTTCCAGGCGACGCCGTCGGTGCTGACCAAGGATCGGCTGCTGGCGTTCCTGAAGGAGAAGATCCTCACGCTCGGCACCGCGGCGTGCCCGCCTTATCATCTGGCGATCGTGATCGGCGGCACCTCGGCCGAACTCTGCATGAAGACGGTGAAGCTCGCTTCCGCCCGCTATCTCGACGCGCTGCCGACGCATGGTTCGGCCGATGGCAACGCGTTCCGCGATCTGGAGATGGAGCAGGAAATCCACAAGATGACGCAAAGCTTGGGCGTCGGCGCGCAGTTCGGCGGCAAGTATTTCTGCCACGATGTGCGCGTGATCCGGCTGCCGCGCCATGGCGCCTCGCTGCCGATCGGGCTTGGCGTCTCCTGCTCGGCGGACCGCCAGGTGCTCGGCAAGATCACCAAGGACGGCGTCTATCTCGAGGAGCTCGAGCATAACCCCGCGCAGTATTTGCCGCAGGTCGAGCAGTCGCTTGGCGGCGAGGTCGTCAAGATCGATCTCAACCAGCCGATGCAGGACATCCTCGCGACGCTCTCCAAGCATCCGATCAAGACGCGGGTGTCGATGACCGGCACCATGATCGTGGCGCGCGACGCGGCGCATGCCAAGCTGCGCGAGCGGCTGGATCGCGGCGAGCCGCTGCCGGACTACTTCAAGAACCATCCGGTCTATTACGCCGGGCCCGCCAAGACGCCGGATGGCTATGCGTCCGGTGCGTTCGGTCCGACCACGGCCGGGCGCATGGATTCTTTCGTCGACCAGTTCCAGGCTGCCGGCGGCTCGATGGTGATGGTGGCGAAAGGCAACCGCGCGCCGGCGGTGCGCGAAGCCTGCAAGAAGCACGGCGGCTTCTATCTCGGCTCGATCGGGGGCGCCGCGGCGAACCTCGCCGAGCACTGCATCAAGAAGGTCGAGGTGGTCGAATATCCCGAGCTCGGCATGGAAGCGATCTGGCGCATCGAGGTCGTGGATTTTCCGGCCTTCATCATCGTCGATGACAAGGGCAACGACTTCTTCAAGGAGTTGAATCTGGGCTGAGGTTGCGCAACGGCCTCACAACACGTCATGGCCGGGCTTGACCCGGCCATCCATCGTTCCAAGAAGATAGCTACGCGGGTCAAGCCCGCGTATGTCGACTGAGTTTGCGGCAAATGCCGCGCCTATAGTGGCGCCGGTTTACGCCCTTGTCCCCGAGAACGGGAAGCTGCCCATCGGGCCGATGCCCATTTCGCCGGTGATGCTGTCGCCCGACACCTTGCCGGTGAATTCGAGCGTGAGCGGCATCGGGTTGGTGATGGAAACCTTCCAGGCGACGTCGTCGCCCTTGGCCGTGCCGTCGAAGATCTCAACCGAATCGCCCTCGGCGCCCTGCGTGCCCGTGAGCGTGCCGCCCGAGTTTTTCAGCGACAGCGTCGCCTGCCGATCGCCCATCGGCGTGCTCATGGTGAGATTCCAGTTTCCGTCCACCGCCATGCCTGTCTCCCCGAGGTTCAATGGTGAAGCTTGGGCGGCGGGTATAGCCTATCTCGCCGCGCAAGCCCAACGATCTATTCCGGCGTGCGGTGATTAAGCGCGGGCGGCGGCGCGCAGCCGGCTCGTCACAATGATGCGGAAGAGGACGTATTGGATCGCGAAGGCTGCGATCTTCAAGCCGGCGGCGACCACCGTCACATAGGCCGCCCACAGCTTGATGTCGCCGGTCGCCGCCACCGCGATGGTGCCGGCGCCGATCGCCAACATCAGTAGCGCCCAGGCATAGCCGGCGAGGGTGACATACTCAGGAATGGTCTGGACCACGATCGGCGGCATGTAGCGCAGCATCCAGCCGCGCTTGAGCATGATCGCGCCGATCGCGAAATGCGCAATCGACGGCTTTGCCATGACGAAGCGCGGATCCTTGGTGAGCAGGGTGGCGCTGCCGAGCACGATCACCAGCGCAAGGCTCGCCCAGGTCATGAAGCCGAGCGTCTCGCCCTTGATGCGGGAATGCACCACCTGCGCGATCGCGCCGGCAATCGCGATCCCGGTCGCGAGCAGAACGTTGTCGGTGGCGAAATACACCGCCAGGAACACGATGGTCGAGAAGAAATCGGAGGCGAGCCTTGCGAAGACGTCCTTCATCGTGATGTTCCCCCTGCGATACTCAGTTCGCACTGGGTAGCGCGCTGACCGGATGCGTGCCGTATTTCGTCATCCGGTAGTGCGGATACCACTTGGTAAAGAAGACCGCACAGTTGCGCGCGGCGAACGCAATCAGCAGCCCGCTCCACAGCGGCAAGCTCGGCATATAGACGATGGCGATGTTGCCGACCATCATCAGCACCGCTGCCATGGTCCAGGCCCAGGTGATGACGTAGTTGACGCGCAGGAAGCCGGGTTGCTGCGTCGTCTTGGCGTCAACCACTTCGCGTGCATATTGCAGCGTGAAGGGACGGCCGGCCAGGATCGAACCAAGCGAAACCAGGAAAATGCCCGTATCGACTGCGAACCTCACCGAAGCCGTGCCGAGGTGCTGATCGACGAAAGCGACATAGAGGCCGATCGCGGCGAAGGTGATCACCGAGCCGACGCCGAGGATCTTGATCGAGAGGCCGCGCATCGCGTCGAATGCGATGACCGCCAGGCAAATCGCGGCGGCGGCAAACAGGCTGGCAGTCGCCGACGTCACCAGCAGCAAGGCAGCGAAGGCACCATAGGGGGCGAGGATGAGAAAGATCGTCATGGCCGCCTCTCCAGGCTGATCTTGACAATGTAAAGATAAATTAGAGGCGCCGAGGGAAGCCGTCAAGCGAAATCTTTACAGTGTCAAAATAACGGCGAGATCGGATAAGTCCAGATTTTTCAGCTGTTTAGAGCGTCGCTCCGGGTGCGCATCAGCGCGATGCCGGAGTTGTGAGCCGATCACCGCCGGATTCCGGGGCATCGCTGCGCCCCGGAATGACGCAGAGCGTGGCGCGAGCTCAATTCGCGCCAACCCAATTGCCGTGGAAGCCGTCGGGCACGCGGTGGCCGAGATGGACCAATGCGATCGGGCCGGCCTGGACGTCGTGCGCGTTGAACACGGCGAGGTCGCTGTGGTTCTCCCGGGCACGCCAGACCACCGCGAGCAACCAGCCGTCGCCCTCGGCGGCATCGCTGCCGCGCTCAACGAACACCGGCTCCGAGATGGTGTCGCCGGCGGGCAGGAGATACTGGCCAACGCGCTTGCCCGTGCCATCGACATGCACGATCCCGGAGAGCGCGCCGAACATCGGCAGCTCAGGATTGGCGCAGGCGTACCAGCCATGGGCGAAGGCATAGCCGGCGCGGCGATCGTCGATGCGCGGGAATTCGCCGGTGAGGTCGTCGAGATAGGTTTGCGTGAAGCGGTCGGTATTGCCGGCGAGATCGAAGGTCCAGCGGCAATAGCGCGCGCGGTTCTTCTTCGGGTCCGTCGGCGAGCCGTCGGGATGGTTGAACAGCGGCGCTTCCTCGAACTGCATCACGTCGGCGATGATGCGGCTGCCTTCCTCCCAGGCGTTCACCACGTGGAAGACGTAGCAGCTCTCGGCGCGGAACCAGGTGATGTCTTGCGCGGAGCCGTTGCGCTTCATCACGCCGACATAGGCGCCCTTCTCAGGCTCCCAGGCGTAAGGCGCGCGTCCGCGCATCGCGCGCTCCATGCTGCCGGTAACCGGGAGGATCGGAAACAGCAGATGGTTCTCGGTGACGATGAAGTCGTGCACCATGCTGGCATAGGGCGATTCAAAACGCTCGAAGCGCGTGACCACGCCGGACGAATTGACCGAGCCGAAGGAAAGGGCAGGGGTCAGGGGACCTGCGGCGTTATAGCCGAAGAACACGAGCTCGCCGGTCTTCGGGTCGATCTTGGGATGTGCGGTGAAAGGGCCCTGGATGGCGCCGTTATAATCGCAGTATTCTGTTCGCTTCAACGTGCCGGGCTCGATCTCGGTCGGCAGATGGCCTTCTTCGAGTGCGAGCAGGCGGCCGGCGTGGAAGATGATGTTGGTGTTGGCGACGCCGCCGTCAGTGGTGGTCGCGGGCGGTGCATCTGCGAGCTTGCGGCCGAAGCCGCCGAACAGTGCGCGGCCGGCGTCATGCTCGGCCTGCCATTTCGGCGTGCGGACCCAGCGATTACGATAGCTGGCGCGGCCGTTCTCGAGATGGAAGGCGTGCAGCATGCCGTCGCCGACGAACCAATGCGCACCGGGGGACTCGAATTGCGGATTGGGGCCGTTGCGATAGAGCGTGCCGTTAAGCTCGCGCGGCAACTCGCCCGATATTTTCAAGAACGGCGCGTCCGCCTCAAAAGGGATCGGCGCCAGGTTGGGCCGCGGTGTCTCAGCGATCGCCTGATCAAGCATCGTCACTCCCTCCATGTTATCTTTACATCGTAAAGATAGAAATACAGGTGGTCGCGCTGATCGTCAAGCAAAATCTTTACAGTGTCAAAATTGCGACCTATAAGGATTCGCATGACGAGATTGTCGAGAGAAAACAAGGCGAAGACGTCGCCGCCGAAAGCCCGGAGGGCGGCGAAACAAGCGGCCGCGAGGCCAGCGCGCCGGCAGCGCCGGTCGGGCGAGGCACCCTATCATCATGGCGCGCTGCACGAGGCGCTGCTGACGGCGGCCGAGCGCGTGCTCGAGCGCGACGGGCTGGCGGGGCTGACGTTGCGCGCGGTGGCGCGCGAGGCCGGCGTTTCGCACGCCGCGCCGACGCATCATTTCGGCGACCTGACCGGCCTGGTCAGCGAGCTCGCCGCCATCGGCTTCCGCCAGTTCAACGACGCGATGCGCACCGCCGTCGCAGGCGGCGCTACCATTGCGGAGAAAGGGCTGGCGCGCGCAAAGGCCTATATCGCCTATGCGCAGGCGCATCCGGGCATGTACGGCTTGATGTTCCGCACCGAGCGGCTCGATATGTCCAGGCCGTCGCTGCACGAGGCCGCAGGCGCTGCCTTCGCCGGCCTTGCCGGTGCGGTCGGCGAAAGCCGCCATGAGCATATCGAGGAGAAGAAGCTGTCGCTCGACCAGGCCGCTGCGATCGTGCGTGCCTGGTCGCTGGTGCACGGCTTCACCACGCTGCTGCTCGACGACCGCCTCTCCAACATACTGAAGCGGCTGCCCGAGGGCACATCGGTCGAGACGCTGCTGGATGCGATGCTGCGCAGTTCGGCCTTCCGTCCGCCGGCCAACTAAAGCATTTTCGAGCGAAGCATGCCCTCGGACTTGATCCGAGGGTGGACACTGGTTCGCATAGCAATCAAGTTTACGCAGATTGCGTAGACTTATCTGCGCAGAAAACGCGTCAAAACAAGAATCTAGAGCTTCGGTTCTGACTCAATCGGAACCGTCGTGCCGCCGGACTCGCTCGGCTTGCCGACCGTGCGGCAGCCCTTTGGCGCCGTCGACGTATAGCTGCTGCTGATTGTTTGGGCGCCTGAATGGCCAATACTGCCGGTCAACAGGATGGCAAATACGCATGCATTTATGACAAGCTTCATCATGCAGGCCTTCAGAGGAACCCGCCCCTCATTCAGACGCGTTCATTGTGGGCAAGGTTCAATAGCGAGCGCGAAACACCTGACAGCGGCGCTGAATTGTCCTAGAAGAGCGGCTCCGCACAGCCGTCGCTTGTGCGAAGCGTCCGTTCATTCAACATTACCATGCCCTCGATATCGCCCAATAAACCCTATCGCGTCGGCCGTTCCCGCACCGGACTCGGCCTTTTTGCCACCAAGCCGATCAAGAAGGGTAGCAGGATCATCCGCTATTTCGGGCCGCTTCTGGATTCCAAGAAGAAGGAAGAGGACGAGATCGAGAACAAATATCTGTTCGAGCTCACCAACCGCTGGACCATCGACGGCTCGATCCGCGAGAACGTCGCTCGCTATATCAACCATTCCTGCAGGCCGAACTCGGAATCCGACGTCAAGCCGCGCAAGCGCAAGATCTATATCCGCGCCGTCAAGAACATCGAGCCGGGCGAGGAAATCAACTACGATTACGGCACCGATTATTTCAAAGCCTATTTGAAGCCGATCGGCTGCAAATGCGATTCCTGCGAGAAGAAGCGCAAGAAGAAGCGCGCCGAGGCGCGGGCGGAACGGCTCAGGCTGAAGGAGAAAGCCGAGCGCAAGGCGAAACGCAAGGCCGAGAAGGTCGCCAAGGAAAAGGCCAAGGCCCAAGAGAAGGCCAAAGAAGAGAAGGCCAAAGAAAAGGCGAAAAAGAAGAACGGCAAGGCCAACGGCAAGTATCTGAACGGCTCGGGCCGCCCCAAGCCTGCCGGCAAGAAGGTCGTCGCCGGAAAGCGCAAGAGCTCCGCGGCGCCACTTCACGCCTAGATTGGCCTGACCGCCTTTGGCCGCGCCGGATAGGCGCATTCGGCGAGCGTCGTCGTATCGAGCTCGTGCAAGAAGGCCTCTCGCGCCGCTGCCAGTCTGCCCTTCAGGCGGCAGCGCGGCGTCAGCACGCAGGCGCCGCCATCCTCACGAAAACATTCGACCAGCGCCTGGTCGTTCTCCAGCGCGCGCACGACCTCGCCGAGCGTGATCGTCTGCGGCGGCCGCGCCAGCGCAAAACCGCCGCCGGCCCCGCGCTGGGTGATGATGAAGCCGCTATCTGCAAGGTTCCGCACGATCTTCGCCAGGTGATTGCGCGAAATGCCGAATTCCGCGGCGATCTCGCTGGTCGCAAACGAGCGCGTCGGTTCGCCCGCGAGCCGCATCAGGGCGCGCAGGGCGAAATCGGTAAACAAAGTGAGGCGCATGGGAGCCCCGCAAAAATCCGGTTTTGCGAAACAGCTATACTGCCCTAAATGGGTATTTAGAATACCTATTTGAGGAGAGCTGGCATGACAGGGGCAAAGCGGCGCGAGCAGATCACGGCCGACATCGTCGCCAAGACCGGCATCACCGAGGCCATGATCGAGCACCTCGTGCACGGCTTCTATGACAAAGTTCGTGCCGATGCGGTGCTTGGGCCGGTGTTCGAAGCACGCATCCGGGATTGGGGGCCGCATCTTTCGCAGATGTGCGCGTTCTGGTCGTCGGTCGCGCTGATGACCGGCCGTTATCATGGCACGCCGATGGCAAAACACCTGCCGCTGCCGGTCGACGCCGGTCATTTCGACCGCTGGCTTGAATTGTTCGAACAGGCCGCGCGCGAAATCTGTCCGCCGGAGGCAGCGGCGCATTTCATCGAGCGCGCGGAGCGGATCGCCGCCAGCCTCGAACTCGGCATCGCTGGGTCGCAAGGCGTGATGCTCGGCAAGGGCGAGCGGTTTCGGCGCGGCGAGGCCGCAAACGCCTGAGCTGCGGTCCAACCCAAGAGAAAAAATCGGCCGCCGCGAGCGTTCACGGCGGCCGTTGTTTTTGAGCCGGCTGGTAAAAGCGCAGCCTGGTTGATGGTTCAGCGGAACAGCCGACGGAGCTGACGCATGAGACGCAACGGACAAAGCCGCTTCGCCGCCCCGGTCTCGGCCGCCTGCACCTGCGCGACGACGTAGACGCCGGTCGAGTAGATCAGTGGTTCCGGGAGTTGCAGCGAACGCGCGATCAGCCACGTCGCCAGGTTGAGCAGCCACGCGACGATGTCGGCGGCGGACGGGAAGGGGCTTGGGTTGGGTCTCATGATCATCTCCTCGTGCCCCCAAAAGATGATCCGGTCCGCGCGCCTTTTCGATTACCTCGCACGTAGGAGGTTTCGATTATCTCGGACGTAATGGAATGGCCGAAAGCCGCGTGGTAGTTTTCCATTCATGAACGCACATGCATCCACGGCGCGGGCCGAACCAAGCAGGCCGATTCATGTCGGCGATCACTTGCGCGAATGGCGGCAGCGCCGCCATCTGAGCCAGCTCGATCTCGCGGTCGAAGCGGATATTTCGGCGCGCCATTTGAGCTTCGTGGAAACCGGCCGTGCTGCGCCGTCGCGCGAGATGGTGCTGAAGCTGGCCGAACGGCTGGAGGTGCCCTTGCGTGAACGCAACGTGCTCTTGGTCGCCGCCGGCTTCGCGCCGGCTTTCCCGCAGCGCTCGCTCGACGATCCCGCGCTGAAATCCGCGCGGCAGGCGATCGACCTGGTGTTGAAGGCGCATGAGCCGAATCCGGCGCTGGCCTATGACCGGCACTGGAATCTGGTCACCGCCAACCGCATGGTGGCGCCGCTGCTCGAGGGCATTCCGCAGCGCCTGCTCGGCCAGCCCTTCAACATCCTCAAGCTTGCCTTTCATCCCGAAGGGCTGGCGGCACGCACGGTCAATCTTGCCGAATGGACCGGTCACCTTCTGGAGCGGCTGCACCGGCAATGCGAGGCGACGGCCGATCCGGAATTGCTGAAGCTTTATCAGGACCTGAAGAGCTATCCGATCCCGGCGCGCTCGGGACCGCTGCCGCCGGACAATGTCGCAATCCCGCTCAAGCTGCGCCACGATGGCGGGGTGTTGAGCTTCTTCTCCACCACCATGGTATTCGGCACGCCGGTCGATATCACGCTGTCGGAACTGGCATTGGAAACCTTCTTTCCCGCCGACGATGTGACCGCCGAGCGGCTAAAGCAGATGGCTGACGCCATGAAATAGCGGCTTGTCGGGGTTCCCTTCGGAGCTTATCTCTGCGTCTTTCCAGCGGAGGAACGCCCGATGAGCACCCTGAAGCCGCTTCGTCTCGACATCGTTTCCGACGTCGTCTGCCCCTGGTGCTATATCGGCAAGCGGCGGATCGAGAATGCACTCGAGCTGGTGCCGGATGTGCCTGTCGAAGTGCACTGGCGGCCGTTCTTCCTCAACGCCTGGGTGCCGCGCGAGGGCATCAGCCGCGACGAATATCTCACCGCGAAGTTCGGCTCGGTCGAGGCCTACAAGGGCATCGCCGGGCGGGTCGTCACCGCCGCGGGCGAGGAGGGGCTGACCTATCGCCCCGATCTCGTGAAGCGCCAGCCCAACACCATCGATTGTCACCGCCTGATCCACTGGGCGGAAGCGAGCGGCAAGGCCGCCGAGATGAAGCAGCGGCTGATGGAGCTTTACTTCCGCGACGGCGGCGACCTCACCGACATCGACGTGCTGGTGCAGGCTGCGGCCGATGTCGGGCTTGATGCCGACGACGTGCGCAAGCGTCTTGCAACCGATGAAGATGTCGCGCTGATCTCGGCGCAGGCGCAGGAGGCGTCCGACAAGGGCATCTCCGGCGTGCCGACCTTCGTGTTCGCGCAGAAATACGCAGTCTCCGGCGCGCAGCCCGCCGAACAACTCGCCCGCGCCATCCGCCAGGTTTCCGCCGAGATCAACGCCGAGGCGGCGGAGTAACGGCCGTAGCCCGGGTGGAGCGCAGCGCAACCTGGGACATCTGCATCAGCGTCTTCGAGAGTCCCGGGTTGCGCTGCGCTTCACCCGGGCTACGGGCTGCCAAAAACATCAAAAGAAAATTGGGAGGACGTCATGCTCTATGAGCTCCGGACCTACACGGTGAAGCCCGGGTCCGTCGGCGAGATGGTCAAAGCAGCGAGTACCGTGTCGCGCGATATCCGCAAGGATGACTACGGCAAGCTCGAAGGCTATTGGATGACCGAGATCGGTCCCCTCAATCAAGTCATGCACCTGTGGAGCTATAAGGATTTTGACGAGCGGAGCAGGCTGCGCGGCGAACTTGCCAAAAATCCGCGCTGGACCGGCGAGTATGTTCCGCTGATCCGCCCACTGATCCAGCGTCAGGATATCCGCCTGCTCAGCGCAGTGAAGCCACCGGCTGCTCCGGCATCGACGGGCAACATCTACGAATTCCGCAACTATCGCGCCAAGCCAGGCGGCGCCGTCAGGCAATGGCTCGAAGCGCTCGCCGAGGCGCTGCCGGCACGCGAGAAATACTCCAAAATCGTCGGCCTCTGGCAGACCGAGGCAGGTCAGCCGAACGAAGTCTGCCACATCTGGGCCTATCCCAGCCTCAACGCCCGCGTTGAAGCCCGCGCGAACGCCCTGAAAGATCCGGCGTGGCAGGAATTCCTCCGCAAAGGCGGCCCGCTGCTCGACGAGATGCACTCGACCATCATGCTGCCCGCACCTCACTCGCCATTGCAATGAGGTATGGGACGAACGCGGTGACCCGTAGCCCGGGTGGAGCGCAGCGCAACCCGGGACCGCTGCTCACCATGGCGAGCGGCCCCGGGTTACGCTGGCGCTTCACCCGGGCTACGATTGCTAATGGGATTTGCCGCGATTTCTGATGAACCGAACAGCGCCACGTGCGGTCTCTTCCGCAGAACGGTGCAGGGTCAGGGCGGCGTGGATCATTGGCACCAGCGGATCGTGTCGCCGCAGCGGGATCAGCACGTCGCCGATGGCAAAGCGCCCGCGCCAGATCGGGTTGATCATGGGATGGTCGGGCGCTGCGGTTGAATCTACCGAGCGGATCGCCGGATCGCTGCAGAGATGGCGCGTCAGATCGAGCGTCAACTGCACGCCCGGCGAATATTTCGCAAAGCGCTCGTCGATGCCGAGCTTGAAATAGAACGCGCGGTCCTGGTGCCGCAGCACGATCGCGCCTGCGACCGGGCTGTCGCCGGCGCGGAGCGTCACGATCTCGCATTGGCCAGTTTCGGCAAGCGCCGCGGTGGCGCGGCGGATGAAGGTGGCATCGCCATCGTGCTGGACGAGCGCGGTGCCGCGCTTGCCTTTCCAGCCGCTGGCTTCGAGGGCGAGGAAGGTTTCAAGCGCGGCTGCGACTTCATTCGGCGTGCGCGCCACCTCGAAGCTGATAGCGCCGTGCTCGGCGAGGCGATGACGCAGCCGGCGCATCTCCTTCAGCTTCTTGGCTCCGAGTGCTTCGAGCAGCAGTTCGTCGGCATTGCGCGTCGCGTCGAGGCAGGCGCGAAGGCATGACTGCATCAGCCGGGGACGCATGCCGTTGAGCCGCAGCACCTCGGTGAAGGCCCGCATCGCCTTGCCGTCCAGCGACATGTCGCGCAGGATCAGCGCATGCGCACCGGCCTTGCGCGCTTCCTGCATCAACCGCTCCACTGCTGCTTCGGCGACGTCGCAATCAAGCGGCGGCGTGCACAGCGTGCCATAGGGTTGTGCGCTCACCAGCGCGGGCAGGGGGATCTTACAGGCGCGCCACAGCGAGATTACCGGCAACAGCCCGATGATCCGCGCCGGTCCGTCATAGGCGAGCGGAGCATCGCTGAAGGCGCTGAGCGCCAACGCGCCGGTGCGGCCGCGCGCGGAGGCGCTCACCGCCAACACCCAGTCCGGCAGGTAATAGGCGTTCGGCTCGGCCACGTGCTCGGCGAGCGCGCGCCATTGGCCCATGGGAATATTGGCAAGCGGCGCGAGCGCAGGACTGCCGTTCGACGGCGCATGCGCCGGCATGGCATCGTCGATCGATGCGCGATGGACAACCGTTTTATCGGCGATCTCGGCCACTTTCCCCGCTTCCCCGTGCGTGAGCGATGGAGGAACTGTCGACGTCGCCCCTCGTCATCGCACTCGGAAGACTAGCGGAAGAAATGCAAAATACGGTTGGTTCGGCGCTGCAATTCGAGCGGGAATGTTAACGGGTTGTTCAGCAAGAAGGAGCCGCCGAAACGCGTTCGGCGGCTCCTTTTGTCTTGTTCAGTGCTTACCAGCGATCGTCACCGACGCCGATACCCACGGTCCCGCCGGGCGTACGAATGCCGACGCCTGCGCGCGGGCCGCCATCGTAGTCGCGATATTCGCGGCGTTCGATGTAGCGTTCGCGCGGCATGTAGTTATAGGAATCGCGGACGATCACGCGACTGCCGCCACGGGTGCGATAGCAGCGCCCGTCATCGTCGCAGACCATGCGGACCTGCTGCACGACTTCAGGGTTGCTGTACTCCGTGGTGCTGTAAATGTCAGTGGCCTTGGCCGCGCTGCCGACAGACAACGCGCCGACGCCGGCCAGCAAAGCGATTGCAAACGTCTTCATGGTTCCGCCTCCGCATAGATACTGCCCTCGCGTCTGACAAAGCTGCGCGGAGGGTTTCGTTCCGAAGGAACTGGCTTGATGGTAGGTTCCGTTCGCGCGCGTGAGGCGCTCGCTCGCGAACGGGCATTGTTTTTTTCGGCACTGAGGTGGAACGATTCCGCGATTGGGAGCAGAGATCAGATCGGCTCGTAATTCTCCGTCGCGCAAGTATCGTCGCCGTCGACACGGCGGCGGTCGGCGATGCCTCCTTCATTGATGAAGACGCGATAGGTCTGCGTGCCCAAGGGCTGGCCCATCACCGATGTCAGTTCAGCGCGCACGCAGGAGGTCCATCCCAGTCCGCGCGGATCATGCAGGGGTTGCGAGACGCGGACATTGGCGGGACGCGAGGTCGATACGAACACCGAGTCCAGTTTTTCGCTGACCAGCCGCTTGATGTCGGGCGGTGCTTCAAGCGGCGGCGGCTCGGCCTCCCTGGCGCGCAAGAACGCCGGCATTGGCAGCGGCGAGCGGCTATCCACGAAGCCGCAACCGGCCAGCGTAGCCGCCAAACCTAACAGCAATGTAATGCGAGCGCCGCCCTGTCCCATTTCGATGTACTTACCTTGTTCAAACCAACATTGGTGACCTCGCGGGGGGCGCTACCGATCAACTATTGCTGAAATTGGTCCGGCGGCACGCTATGCTGCCGTTTTCCAGTATGAAGATACCGGGACTGGGTGGCAGGGAGAGAACGACAATGCGCAAGTTAACGGTCGCCGCGGCGGTATTGGCGCTGATGGCGATGCCAGCCTATGCCCAGATGGGCGGCAAGCGGCATCACGGCGACGGGGCCGGAAGCAAGCAGGACAGCAAGCCGAAGGTCGACGAGAAGGCCTACAAGGCTGCGCTCGAACGCATCCCCGAGCCCAAGGAGAAATACGATCCCTGGGGCGTGGCACGGCCGACCGAGGCTGCGAAGAAGTCGAAATGAGCTGACGGCAATCCGTCGTCGAACAACGCTGCGATGTTGATGGGGGCCTGCGACACATCGCCCTCGATACGCAAGCCATCCTGCGATCGGCCGGCGAGGTTGAACCTTGCCGTCAAAGCTCACGACCAATCCGGCAAGCCATCGCATTGCCGGAGGTCGTTCGATGTCGCGCCGCTCGCTCGCCAGACTGCTTGTTTCCGCTGCCGTGCTGCTCGGCACCTCGCCCGCTTTGGCCGAGAACCGGCTGGCGCTGGTGATCGGACAATCCGCCTACAAGTCGGTGCCAGTGCTGCCCAACCCGGCCAATGACGCCAAGGCGATGACGCAGCTCCTCACCGATTCGGGCTTCCAGGTGGTATCGGCTTCCGACCTCTCGCAGAATGAATTCCGCGCCAAGGTCAGCGAATTCGCCGGCGAGGTCGCGGCAAAGGGTGCGGATACGGTGGCACTGGTGTTCTATGCCGGCCACGGCCTGCAGGTCGATGGCGAGAACTTCCTCGTTCCGACCGATGTCGATCCCAAGCGCGAGGCCGACATTCCGATCCAGGCGGTGCGCCTCAATGATGTCCTGAACACGCTGAATTCGGTGCCGAGCAAGATGCGCATCCTTTTGCTCGACGCATGCCGCAACAACCCGTTCCCGGAGCTCAAGAGCGCCGGCCACGGGCTTGCGGTCGTCGACGCCAAGACCGGCGCGCCCGGCACCTTCCTGTCGTTCTCGACCTCGCCCGGCGCGGAAGCCGAAGACGGCGACGGCAGCAACAGTCCCTACACGACGGCGCTGCTCGCGGCAGCAAAGGAGACAGCGCCGATCGAGGAGACCCTCAAGCGCGTTCGTGTCGCCGTGAACAAGGCGACGGATGGCCGTCAGACGCCGTGGGACAGCTCGTCGCTGACCGAGGATTTCCGCTTCGTGGCAGCTCCCGCCGGCACGAACGCCGCCGCGCCAAAACTCGCATCGGCCAGGCGCACGGTCGAGCAATGGAAGCGCGACTTGCAGGGCAAGCCGGTCGAGACCGCCAATGAGATCATCGTCGCCGACGGCACCGACGAGGCCTATGAAGCCTTTGCCGCGCTCTACGCCTCAACGCCGCGCGGGCTGCAGGCGCGCGACTGGCTCGATCGCCATCGCCGCATGGTGGCCTGGAATAACGCCGTCCTGATCAACACCGCGGCCGGCTATCGCGCGTTCCTCGCGCAATATCCCGACAGCGATCTCGCCGCGACCGCGCGCAAGCTGGAGGAGCGGCTGCGCAACCGCCCGAACATGGCGTTGGCACTCGCCGCGCCCGTCAGCGTGCCCCCGACCAACGCCGCGCTGACCTGTCCCTGCAACGCGCCGTCGCAACCGGCGCCGCTCAAGAGGGTCGATACACCAGCCAGGAAGCGTGCCGAGCCGGCGCCGCCCAAGCGCGCCAGCACGCCGCGCCGCTACGTCGAGGAGGAGGACGTCGTGGTCGTGCGCCGTCCGCCGCCGCGCGTCGTCTACGAGCCCGCCGGACCGCCAGTCTCGATCGGAATCGGGATCGGCGTGGGCGGCGGCTATGGCCGACCCGGCGGCTACGGCGGCTATGGCGGACGCGGTGGCGATGGCTGGAGCGGTCGCAGGGGTGGATACTGAGCCGGTAGTGGCGTAATTCATCCGGGGAAGATGCAGTAGTCGATGACCACATCTTCAGCGGGACGCCATGCGCCATCTTGTCCGCCTGCTTGCCGTGTTGTGTCTCGCGACGCCGGCCCTCGCATGGGAGCATTGGGGCGGTGATCCCGGCGGATCGCGCTTCTCGCCGCTGAAAGAGATCACGCCTGACAATGTCGCCAACCTGATCCGCGCCTGGGAATTCCGGACTGGCGATCTCGACCGCCGCGCGCCGGAGGTGATGCGGCGGACGAAATTCCAGGCGACGCCGCTGTTCGTCGAGGACAGCCTGGTGTTCTGCTCGCCGTTCAACGAGGTGATCGCGCTCGATCCCGGGACCGGCGCGCAAAAGTGGCGCTACGATCCTGCTATCAACACCAACCAGCGTCCCGCCAACCGTTATGTCTGCCGCGGCGTCACCTATTGGGTCGACGACAATGCGCCCGCGGGAGCGGTCTGCCGATCGCGGATCTTCATGGGCACCAACGATGCCCGTCTGATCGCGCTCGATGCGAAGAGCGGGATTCCTTGCGCCGGTTTCGGCAATGGCGGCGAGGTCAGGCTCGAGATCGGCATGACACTGGAATGGCCGGGCGAGTTTCAGGTGACCTCGCCGCCGGTGGTCGGCCGCGGCGTGATCGTGGTCGGCTCCGCGATCGGCGACAACCGCCGCGTCGACGCGCCGCGCGGCGTGGTGCGCGCCTTCGATGCGCGCAGCGGAGCGCCGCGCTGGAATTTCGATCCGCTGCGGCATGACGGCATCGAGGCGGGTCACGCCAATGTCTGGGCGCCGATGTCGGTGGATCAAGCGCGTGGCCTGGTGTTCCTGCCGACGACCTCGCCGAGCCCGGATTTCTGGGGCGGCAAGCGTCCGGGCAATAACGAGCATGCCAACTCGGTCGTCGCGCTGCGCATCGAGACGGGTGAGCTGGTATGGTCGTTCCAGACCGTGCATCACGATCTCTGGGATTACGACCTGCCGGCCCAGCCGACGCTGGTACGGATCGATGTCAGTGAAGCCATGCGCGACGTCGTGATCCAGCCGACCAAGCAGGGTTTTGTCTTCGTGCTCGACCGCAATACCGGCAGACCGGTGTGGCCGGTCGAGGAGCGCGCGGTGCCGCAAGGCACGGCGGACGGCGAGAGGCCTTCGCCGACGGAGCCGTTCCCGACCCACGTGCCGACGCTCGTGCCGCAGAAGATCTCGGTCGACGACGCGTTCGATCCGTTTCCGCTTCTCGGCCGCTCCGCCTGCAAAGAGCAATTCGCGAGCGCGCGCAGCGATGGACTCTACACGCCGCCATCGACGCAAGGCACGCTGCTGTTTCCATTCACCGGCGGCGGCGTGAACTGGGGCGGCGTCGCGTTCGATCCGCTCCATCAGATCCTCTACGCCAATGTCAGCCGTGCCGTGCATCTGGTGAAGCTGATCCCGCGCGAGCAGGCGATTGGCTTCAATCCGCCGCCCGGCCACGATTTCGGCCGGCAGGAGGGCGCGCCTTTCGCGATGTCGCGCGCGGTGGTGACTTCGCCGCTCGGGTTGCCATGCAACAAGCCGCCCTGGGGCGAGATGGTCGCGGTCGACCTGAGGGGCGGCAAGATTCTCTGGCGTTCAACGGTCGGCACGACGGAGGATCGCGCGCCGCTCGGTATCGCCTTCCACTGGGGTACGCCGCTGGTGAATGGCGTGGTGGTCACCGCGGGCGGAATAGTCTTCACCGGCGCGATGGATGCGTATTTGCGCGCGTTCGATGCCAGGACTGGCCGGGAGTTGTGGCAGGGCCGGCTGCCGGTGCCAGGCGTTGCCAATCCCATGACCTATCTCTGGAAGGGCGAGCAATATGTCGTGATCGGCGCCGGCGGCCATTCGGAAGCGGGCACCACGATCGGCGACAGCGTGGTGGCTTTCCGTCTGCCGCGAGAGGGCGAAGCGCCATCGCTGTGGTCGCGCACGATCGACCGGCCGGGCGGACGCTTCCTTGGCGGCGCGATTTCAGCGGGGCTCGTTCTTGCGATCATTGTGGGTGCGGCATGGCGCTGGCGCCGCACGCGTCGTGCTCGTTCAGCGAAATCCACAATCTGACTTCTCACTCCGCGCACGAAGTCGACATGCGCTTGGATTCAATGCGTGCCGAGCTTGCGCGAACTATGATGTGCAATTGCACATCAGAGAATCCATTGAACCGCATGCGCAAGCGTCGAAATGGACACCGCGTCATTGCGAGCGCAGCGAAGCAATCCATCGCGCCACTTGCGGAGACATGGATTGCTTCGCTGCGCTCGCAATGACGGAAATCTCACCGCGAGATTGCGATCGTAGCGTCTCTTACGCCCCAAATGCCGTCACAACATCGCAAACGCGCTCGACACCATCGCCACCGGCTTGTTGTCGGTGGCCGAGAGCAGCGTGACGCGGCCGAAACTCATGGTGCGGCCCAGGCGGACGACGCGCGCGTCCGCCAGCACGTCGGCAGCGCTCACCGCGCGCATGAAATGCGTGGTCTGGTCGACGGTGGTCATCGGCCGATAGCTGCGGTTCGCGGCTAGGTTGGCGATGACCATCGAAGTATCTGCGAACGCCATCAGCGCCTGGCCACAGACGACGCCGCCGTGACGGCACAGCCGTTCGGAGAACGGCATGCGCAAGACAGCACCGGGCTGCCAATCGGCACCGGCCTCCTGCGGCGGCGCAGCATCAAAGCCTTCGATCGAGAGATTGAGATCGAGCACCCAGGGGGCAAATACCTCGCCGAGCACCCGTCGCGCATCATCGATGCCGAATTCCGTGACCTCTTCTTGCATGGGGCGCTCGTTCCTCTCCCTGGATGATGATGGTATTCTAGAGGGCATTCCGGGGAAGGGAACAGCAGGGCGGCCGGCTTGAAATTGCCAGACTTTTGGCGCCGGATCGCACCTGCGGCCTGCTTTGCGGTGCGGCTTGGGCGATGCTATACGCCAAGCCAACCCCGAGGGGAGTAGTAAGGGAGCATCTCATGAGAATTCTGGGCGCCATCGCTGTCGCGGCGCTGCTGGCAACGCCGGCCTACGCGCAAATTTCGACCCCCCATATCAACCTGCTTGGCGACGGGCCGACGAAGACGCCGGACGAGATCGAGCAGGACCAGATCAGGGATAAGGCCTACAGGGAATCGCTGAAGAAGATTCCGGACGCCAAGACGTCATCCGATCCGTGGGGTACCGTGCGGAGCGACGCCCCCAAGGCCGCCACCCCGGCCAAGCCGAAGACCAAGACCGGCAGCGCGCAGCAGTAAGCGCCGGCGTCGACGCGGAGACTCGGATTCGGTCTCCGCTCTCCCTATATTTGGCCGGTCGTCACCTGGTTTGGAATTGCGACATGGCCTTGCGTCCGCGTGATCTTGCGAGCCGAATGGCTGCCCGGCGAAAGCGGGGCGACGGCTTCATGCGCGAGACCTTTACCCTGCCGCGCGACGAGGCGCGGCTGAAGGCGCGCGACTTCCTCAACCGGTATCCCAAGGCCGCCTATATGAGCGCGGTGGAAAGCTGGCGCGAATTGCCCGGCGACAGGATCGAATTCACGATGCGGCGTCTTGCCAGCGCCGATTGAGAGGTAGAGCGTTTTCGAGCGAAGTGGACACCGGTTCGCGTGAAGAAAACGCGTCAAAACAAGAATCTAGAGCTTCGGTTCTGATTCAATCAGAACCGAATATGCCCTAGTCCAGCGTTTTCGCGACCAGCCGAATCCGGAAGATCGGGCTCTTGGCCTCATCCAGCAGTTCGATCTGCCACTCCGCGTTTTCCCGAAGATGACGCGATACGCCGCTGATCATGTCGGCGCAGACACGAGTCATCTCCTTCCAGGCAGCATCGCGATCAGCAAACTCCGCACCGTCATTGCAGATGCCGGTGCCGTTGGCGGTTCGGATGCGAAAGAAATAGAGCGGCATGAGATGGCACCGGCGCATCAAAGGCCGCCGACCGGCAACCC
Source organism: Bradyrhizobium sp. LeoA1Lang (assembly GCF_055413685.1). Lineage (NCBI taxonomy): Bacteria > Pseudomonadati > Pseudomonadota > Alphaproteobacteria > Hyphomicrobiales > Nitrobacteraceae > Bradyrhizobium > Bradyrhizobium sp. LeoA1Lang. The sequence continues at coordinate 38,157 of NZ_JBVAPG010000042.1, forward strand.
ACTGGGAGCAAAAACTCAGTGGAGGTCCTGACAGGGGAAAGATCAATCCCGGTTATTTACGGTAGTGCTGTCAGCGCAATGATGAGTTTGCGGCGCTGCTCGCTTCGCGGCTGGCCTTCTTCAGCTCGCGGTCGATGCGTAACTGAACCCGTCGGATCGCCAGCAATTGAAGCTTCGCCTCGGTCTTGCCGGTCTTGATTGTATCGCCGATCTGAAACTGCCACTTCCACACACCGGGGGTGGCCAGTGTGACGGTATATTCGACGCCCTTATGGATCATCTTTTAGGCTCCGCGCACAGCCGGCGGTATTCGAGGCCGAACGAAAGGTTGCGCCACATCGCAATCTGCCGAAGGGCAGTTGCCGCAGCCTTGCGCGATCCGATCGCTGGTCCCGGTATTCCCAAACCCTACCAATCGCCGTCCCCGGGTTTAACGTAAGTTAACATCGATCGAATCCCACCGTTCCAGCGGAGTGCATATTTTTCCCAAAGCTTGGTCAGTTCCGCCAGGACGCGCCGTTGCCACGTTCGATCAAATTGCTTCATGCGATGCGTGACGGAACTATCTCGGAAACGTGGCAGCCGGCCGCGGCCCCTCGGACAAGCCCGCTACAGGTCCGGACCCACGAGCAACTTGTCGTCCGAGGAACCCGAAGCACCCTGCGATCCCGTCAGGCGTGGAGGGATACCGTCAAGCAGCCCCCGTTCGAAAACCCGTGCGTTCTCGGGCAGATGCACCAAATCGCGAACATTTTGATGGAACTTTGTTCTTCTCCGGAGAACTACGGCGCCCGCGCGGGCTCGATCGGTACATGGGCACCCGTCCTCGCCCATATTGAGTTTCAGTCGCGGACGATCGCTGTCGTCGCGGCGAGGCAATCGTAGCTGAGCAATGGGGACTGCGGGTCTGCGCGAGTCGTTGCACCACTGCTTGCCGGCGGCGGCGATCGATGCCCGCGAGCAAACGATCGCGCGCAAGCATCGATCTGGAACGCGTGTTCCGAGAAACCTTCGCAGGGCGCACGACGAGCTTTGCGCGAGCGCCCTGATCGATCGCAGCCGAGTTCACGACTGCCAGTTCTTCCCACCCATCTCGGCGGGATGGCGCGGCCTTACCGTTGCAACTGCCATTGCTCGGCGTAGACAGCCAGTCGATCATATTCTTCGGCGATCTTAAGCAGCCTTTCGCGCGAGTTACGGTACGCAAACGACTCTGCGTTGGTGCGCGTCTCTTCCGCTCGCTCTCGCCAGTAGCGCGGGTCTTGCAGCGTGTTTCTCATGGCATTTCCCGTTCTGATCTGTCCGAAAGACAATTCCGGAACGGAAGAGATGCTCTCTCGCTAGGAAGGAAACCCGGATACCCGCTAACTTGCGTTAAGTTCGAAAGGAACTTCGTTCTCGGTCGGAGAACTACGGATTGTCGCTCTCTCTCTCTCTCTGGAACTTGGGGCGCCCGAGTTCAAAAAGAACATATTGCGAACATGGAACAAAGGTGGTACATAATTTCCGACGCAATAAACCATCGATTTCTTATCGCGCCCCGTTTGTCCCGCTAGCGAATCCCCGTCATAAGGAGCACATCCCATGTCCGTCACTACGCTGCGTATTGTCGAAGGATCCTCCATGGATAAGTCCAAAGCTCTGTCTGCTGCGCTGTCCCAGATCGAGCGCCAGTTCGGCAAGGGCTCGGTGATGAAGCTCGGCAAGAGCGACCGCTCGATGGATATCGAGACGGTATCGTCGGGGTCGCTCGGGCTCGACATCGCGCTGGGCGTCGGCGGCCTGCCGAAGGGACGCGTCGTCGAGATCTACGGGCCGGAATCCTCGGGGAAAACCACGCTGGCGCTGCACACGGTGGCTGAAGCCCAGAAGAAGGGCGGCATCTGTGCCTTCATCGACGCCGAACACGCGCTCGACCCGGTCTATGCGCGCAAGCTCGGGGTCAACATCGACGAACTCCTGATCTCGCAGCCCGATACCGGCGAGCAGGCGCTTGAAATCTGCGACACCTTGGTGCGCTCCGGCGCGGTCGACGTTCTGGTGGTGGACTCGGTGGCGGCGCTGGTGCCAAAGGCCGAGCTCGAAGGCGAGATGGGCGATGCGCTGCCGGGCCTGCAGGCGCGGTTGATGAGCCAGGCGCTGCGCAAGCTCACCGCCTCCATCAACAAGTCCCACACGATGGTGATCTTCATCAACCAGATCCGCATGAAGATCGGCGTGATGTACGGCTCGCCGGAGACGACGACCGGCGGCAATGCGCTGAAGTTTTATGCCTCCGTCCGCCTCGACATCCGCCGCATTGGTGCGATCAAGGAGCGCGACGAGGTGGTCGGCAACACCACGCGCGTGAAGGTGGTGAAGAACAAGCTAGCGCCGCCCTTCAAGCAGGTCGAGTTCGACATCATGTATGGCGAGGGCGTCTCCAAGATGGGCGAGATCCTTGACCTCGGCGTCAAGGCCGGCATCGTCGAAAAGTCCGGCGCATGGTTCTCCTATGACAGCCAGCGGCTCGGTCAGGGCCGCGAGAACTCCAAGGCGTTCCTTAGGTCCAACCCCGACATCACCAGCAAGATCGAGCTCGCGATCCGGCAGAACTCCGGCCTGATCGCCGAGCAGATCCTCGCCGGCACCCCCGAGCGTGACGCCGACGGCGATGAGCCGGCGGAAGAGTAAGTTTCAAGATATCCGATTTCTTCGCGGGAAGCGGGCGCTGAGGACGTTGAGTTGCCGACGTCTTCGGCGCCCGTTTTGTTCGGGTGATTGCCGAGGGGGCCATGAAGCGCCTGATCCTGACCAGCTCGTCCGGCTACTGCCTCATGCGCATGGATCTAGCTGAAGCCGTCATTCCTTTCACCACTCGTCTTGTATGGGGTCCATTGCCGTTTCCTGACAGTTTCGCCACCTATGTCGCCGCGCGTTCTGAGCAGCACGGTCCGGGATCTCATTGGTCGGACTTCGTCGGCGAGTTTCGAAACAACAGCGAAGCTCGCAAGGACCTCGCCTTGGTCGACTTCTGCGAGCCATACAAAACTGTCGAGCTATGGTTTGATCCAGGGCCGGATGATCAGTTGCAATTGATCTCGCTGCTCGATTTCTTTCGCTCCCACCCGGAAACAGTGGCCAAGTTGAGGTTGCTCATTGTCGACTTCGATCTGCTCATGATGGACCACGAGGGACCCGCCGCGACGGACGTACGCAAAGTCGACGTCACCGAGGCGAAGCTTGAAACGGGAAGCATGAGCTGGCAGGCGTATCGGGCGCCGACGCCGGAAGCCTGCTTCAACCTCCTCGGCAAGGAGTTGAGCGCACTACCGCTGCTGAGGACAGCTCTGATTGACCTTCTCGAAGAGCTTCCCTCCAGCACAACTGGACTCGGCGCGACGGAGATGCGCCTGCTGGAGCTGATTGCCGCAGGATACCGGGATACGAATTCGCTGTTCCATCTTCGCGGCCTTCGCCAGCGTCGTGTGTTCAAGGAGTGGGAGATCGGGTCTCTGCTGGAGGGGCTGGCGCACGGTCCGACGCCCGCCGTGGCTGGTCTCGATGATGAACTCCGTACCCTCAGGAGAGATAACTACCGCGGCCGCGGCGCGGCATACAAGCGAAGCCGACTGTCGCTCACCAAGTTTGGCAAGGCGGTGCTTGCCCACAAGGAAGATTTCAGCCGTCACAACCCAATCGACCGCTGGTGGGGCGGCACACATTTGACCAACGATAACCTCTGGCGCTGGAATCCAGGGCTGGTCGCGTCCTGACGATCCCGTAGGATGGGTAGAGCGCAGCGAAACCCATCATTGCCGCCAAGCGCATAGGGCGATGGGTTTCGCAGCGCTCTACCCATCTTACAATTCTACAATTTCGTCATTCCGGGGGCGCGCTTTGGCACGCCCCCGCATTGATGTGGTCACCTCACTCCGCAGCTTCCGCGTAATCGCTCACCGGCGGGCAGGAGCACACTAGGTTACGGTCGCCGTAGACATTGTCGACGCGGCCGACAGGGCTCCAATATTTGTCTGACCGGGAGACGCCGTCCGGGAAGCAGCCCTCGGCGCGGCTGTAGGCGCGATTCCATGCATCGTCCGCGATGTCGTGCACGGTGTGCGGCGCGTTCCGGAGCGGCGAGGCCTCGACCTTGAAGCGGCCGCTTTCGATCTCGGCGATCTCCTGGCGGATCGCGATCATGGCATCACAAAAACGATCCAGCTCGGCCTTGGATTCGGATTCCGTCGGCTCGATCATCAGCGTGCCCGGCACCGGGAAGCTCATGGTCGGCGCGTGGAAGCCGTAGTCGATCAGGCGTTTGGCAATGTCGTCGACCGTGACGCCGGCCGAGGTCTTCAGGGGACGCGGATCGACGATGCATTCATGCGCGACGCGGCCCTTGGCGTTGCGGTACAGCACCGGGAAATGCGCCTGCAGGCGTGCCGCGATGTAGTTGGCATTGAGGATCGCGATCTCGGTGGCGCGCGTCAGGCCTTCGCCGCCCATCATCAGGATATAAATGTAGGAGATGGTCAGGATCGACGCCGAGCCGAACGGCGCGGCCGACACCGGTCCGACCGGGTGCGGCGTTCCGCCATTGGTTGCGGGGTGGCCGGGCAGATAAGGGGCCAGATGCGCCAGCACGCCGATCGGGCCCATGCCGGGGCCGCCGCCGCCATGCGGGATGCAGAACGTCTTGTGCAGATTGAGATGGCTGACGTCGGCGCCATAGTCGCCGGGCCGCGACAGCCCGACCTGCGCGTTCAAATTGGCGCCATCGAGATAGACCTGTCCGCCATGCTGATGCACGATGTCGCAAATCTCGCTGATGTGCTCCTCGAACACGCCATGCGTCGAGGGATAGGTGATCATCACTGCCGCGAGGTCAGCCGAATGCTTCTCCGCCTTGGCGCGGAGATCATTGACATCGACGTCGCCGCGCGCATCACAGGCGACCACCACGACGTCCATGCCGACCATCGCGGCGGATGCCGGATTGGTGCCGTGGGCGGAGGAGGGGATCAGGCAGATCCTGCGATGGTCCTCGCCGCGCGCGGCATGATAGCCGCGGATCGCGAGCAGGCCCGCATATTCGCCCTGCGCCCCCGAATTCGGCTGCAGCGAGACCGCGTCATAGCCGGTGATGTCGCACAGCCATTTTTCCAATCGTGCAAACAGCGCGTGATAGCCCTTGGCCTGATCTGCCGGCGCGAACGGATGCAGGCTGCCGAACGCCGGCCAGGTCAGCGGCACCATCTCCGTGGTCGCGTTCAGCTTCATGGTGCAGGAGCCGAGCGGGATCATCGCGCGATCGAGCGCGAGGTCGCGATCTGAGAGCTTGCGCATGTAGCGCAGCAGCTCGGTCTCGGAGCGATGCGCATGGAACACCGGATGGGTCAGGAACGCGGTGGTGCGCTTCAATTCCGCCGGCAGCGCCTCGCGCGCGCCGGTCTCGACGTCGGCATAGGCCAGCGTACCGCCGAATGCGCGCCACACCGCCTCGACGGTCTCCGATGTCGTGGTCTCGTCGACGGCGATCCCGAGCGTGCCTTGGCTGATCCCTTGGCCGATCCCTTGGCCGACGCGCAGATTGATCTTCTCCGCGAGCGCACGGGCGACGATCTCGTTCTGCTTCGCGCCGACCTCGACGGTCAGCGTGTCGAAGAACGCCTCGCTCGTGGGCGCAAAGCCGAGCTTGCGCAATCCCGCTGCCAGCACGGCGGCGCGGCGATGCACATTGCGCGCGATATGAGTGAGGCCTTCAGGGCCGTGATAGACCGCATACATCGAGGCGATCACGGCGAGCAGCACCTGCGCGGTGCAGATGTTGGAGGTCGCCTTCTCGCGGCGGATATGCTGCTCGCGGGTCTGCAGCGCCAGCCGATAGGCCGCCATCCCGCGCGAATCCACTGATAGCCCGACGAGGCGGCCGGGCAGCGAGCGCTTCAGCGCATCGCGCACCGCCATGTAGGCGGCATGCGGGCCGCCATAGCCCATCGGCACGCCAAAGCGCTGCGCCGAGCCGATGGCGATGTCGGCGCCGAGCTCGCCCGGCGACGCAAGGACCGTCAGCGCCAAAAGGTCGGCGGCGACGATCGCGAGCGCGCCCTTCGCGCGCAGCGATGTGATGGCGGGCCGCAGGTCGCGGACTGCGCCCGAGGTGCCCGGATATTGCAGGAGGGCGCCGAGCACGTCGGCCTTGTCGAGATCGGTGAGGGGATCGCCGACGATCAGGCTCCAGCCGAGCGGCTCGGCACGGGTGCGCAGCACCGCGAGCGTCTGCGGATGGACTTCGTGATCGACGAAGAATGCTTTCGCCTTCACCTGCGAGTGCCGCTCGGCGAGCGCCATCGCTTCGGCGGCCGCGGTTGCCTCGTCGAGCAGCGAGGCGTTGGCGACGTCGAGCCCGGTCAGGTCGCAGATCATGGTCTGGAAGTTGAACAGTGCTTCCAGCCGGCCCTGGCTGATCTCGGGCTGATAGGGCGTGTAGGCCGTGTACCAGGCCGGATTTTCCAGGATGTTGCGCTGGATCACCGCAGGTAAAATCGTGCCGGAATAGCCTTGACCGATCAGCGAGGTGAACACTTGGTTCTGCGCCGCCAGCTCGTTCATATGGGCCAGCGCCTCGGTCTCGCTCAGCGCGCGGCCGAGGTCGAGCGGCGCCGTCTGCCGGATCGATGAGGGCAGCGTCTCGCCCATCAGCGCGGCGAGGCTGGTGGCGCCGACGGTCTGCAGCATCGCGTCGACGTCGCGCGGCGAGGGGCCGATGTGGCGGCGCACGAAGGTGGCCGCGGCTTCACTGGTCGGTTTGAACGGCGCGTTCATGGAAACCTCTCAGGCGGTGTGGGCTTTGTAGGCGGCTTCGTCCATCAGGCCGCCGAGCTCGTTCTTGTCGGCGATCTTCATCTTGAAGAACCAGGCCTTGCCGCCGGCATCCGAATTGACCAACGCCGGCTCGGCTGTGAGCGCGTCATTGACCTCGAGCACCTCGCCCGAGATCGGCGCGTAGACATCGGAGGCCGCTTTCACGGATTCCACGACGGCGGCGGCTTCCGCTTTCTTCAGCGCGCGCCCGACCTTTGGCAATTCGATGAACACGACGTCGCCGAGCTGCTGCTGCGCGTAGTCGGTGATCCCGATCGTGGCGACATCGCCCTCGATGTGGAGCCATTCGTGGTCGGACGTGTAGAGCGTCGTCATGAAAAGTGTCCTCTAGCGTTTATAGGTGTTGGGAACGAAAGGCGTGGCGGCGACCGCAAGCGGCAGGCGCTGGCCGCGCACCTCCGCGAAAACGGTGGTGCCGATGCCGGAGAGCGCGGTGGGCAGGTAGCCCATCGCGACCGGCGCATTGAGGCTCGGGCCAAAGCCTCCCGACGTGACCTTGCCGATCGCCTCGCCTGTATCCGCATCGGCGAACAGCGGCGCGCCCTCGCGCACCGGTGCGCGTCCCTGCGCCTTCAGGCCGACCCGGCGGCGCGGCGCGCCACGCTCGAACTGATCGAGGATCTTTTCCGCACCCGGAAAACCGCCGGTGCGGGCGCCGCCCTTGCGGCGGCTCTTCTGGACCGACCATTCCAGCGCGGCTTCGACCGGCGTCGTCGTGGTGTCGATGTCGTGGCCGTAGAGGCAGAGCCCGGCTTCCAGCCGGAGGCTGTCGCGCGCGCCGAGCCCGATCGGCAGCACATCGGGATTATCCAGGAGCCGGGTCACCAGTGCTTCGGCATGCTGCGCGGGAACGGAGATTTCGAAACCGTCCTCGCCGGTATAGCCGGAGCGGGAGACGAAGCAGTCGAGCCCAGCGACGCGGCGCGGGCCGGCGTCCATGAATTTCATCGCCGGCGCGTCTGCACAAATTTTCGCCAGCGCCGATTCGGCCTTCGGCCCCTGCAGCGCGATCAGCGCGCGGCCCGACAGCGAATCGATGTCGCAGGCATCGGACAGATGTTTCCGTAGGTGCGCCTCATCCTCGGCCTTGCAGGCGGCGTTCACCACCAGGAACAGGTGATCGCCGAAATTCGCGACCATGAGATCGTCGAGGATGCCGCCATCGGCATTGGTGAATTGGGCATAGCGCTGCCGTCCCGGCGCGACGCCGAGGATGTCCTGCGGCACCAGCCGCTCCAGCGCCACGGCCGCGTCGGAGACCTTGCCGGATTTCGGCCGCAGCGCAATCTGGCCCATATGGGAGACGTCGAACAGCCCGGCGTGGCTGCGCGTATGAAGGTGCTCTTTCAGCACGCCCGCAGGGTACTGCACGGGCATCCCATAGCCCGCGAACGGCACCATCTTGCCCCCGCGGGCGAGGTGCAGCGCGTAAAGGGGAGTGCGTTTGAGGTCGGATTCGTCTCGCGCAAGCATTGCAGGGCCCTCGCGGTTCCCCTGGGGACCATCCCCTGGAAACCCAAAAGCCCCATCTGTCGCTTTGCCTGAGAGTATTATCCCGTCGGCGGGCGCGCCCGGCTTGAAGCCTCACGCACCTCTTTCCAGATGTCAGTGGTCACGCGGTCCTTTTGCCTGAGAGTTTCCGGGGCGGTTGCTCCTTCGGCGCCGGCGCAAGGCCGGTCTCTCCCGACGTGACTGAGAGTAGATAGGAGGGAAACACGGCGCGGCCAAGGCTGTCAACGCGGCCGCGGCAACTATCAACGGCCCTTTACGCGATCGCGGCAAGCCTATGATGTGCTTGCACAGTTTCTGGACACCGCCGTGCGCCTTGTCTAAAAGCGTTCGGCCGGAAGATTAACCCTTTTGTGGCGGATTCCGGGCCCCTTTTCCGGTTGGATGGCTATGAGCAGCGTCAACGACATCAGGTCGACCTTTCTGAATTTCTTCGCGAAGAACGGCCACGAGATCGTGCCGTCGTCGCCGCTGGTTCCGCGCAACGACCCGACCTTGATGTTCACCAATGCCGGCATGGTGCAGTTCAAGAACGTCTTCACCGGGGTCGAGAAGCGCCCCTATCAGCGCGCGACCACCTCGCAGAAATGCGTGCGCGCCGGCGGCAAGCACAACGACCTCGACAATGTCGGTTACACCGCGCGCCATCACACCTTCTTCGAGATGCTCGGCAACTTCTCCTTCGGCGATTATTTCAAGGATCGCGCGATCGAGCTGGCCTGGAACCTGGTCACCAAGGAATTCGGCCTGCCCAAGGACAAGCTGACGGCGACCGTCTATATCGATGACGACGAGGCCTATGATCTCTGGAAGAAGATCGCGGGCCTTCCGGACTCGCGCATCATCCGCATCGCCGGCTCCGACAATTTCTGGCAGATGGGCGACACCGGCCCCTGCGGCCCGTGCTCGGAAATCTTCTACGACCATGGCGACAAGGTCTGGGGCGGCCCGCCCGGCTCGGCGGAGCAGGACGGCGACCGCTTCATCGAGATCTGGAATCTCGTGTTCATGCAGTTCGAGCAGCTCGAGGGCGGCGCGCGCAATCCGCTGCCGAAGCCCTCGATCGACACCGGCGCGGGATTGGAGCGCGTCGCCGCCGTGCTGCAGGGCGTGCACGACAATTACGACATCGACCTGTTCGTCTCGCTGATCCGCGCCATCGCCGATCTCACCGGCGCCGATCCCAGGGGCGAGCACAAGGCCTCGCTGCGCGTGATCGCCGATCATTTGCGCGCGTCCTCATTCCTGATCTCCGACGGCGTGCTGCCTTCCAATGAAGGCCGCGGTTACGTGCTGCGCCGCATCATGCGCCGCGCGATGCGCCATGCGCAGCTCCTCGGCGCACGCGAGCCGCTGATGCATCGCCTGGTCTGGGCGCTGGTGCGCGAGATGGGCCAGGCCTATCCGGAACTGGTGCGCGCTGAGAAACTGATTGAAGAAACGCTGCGGCTGGAAGAGACCCGCTTCCGCAAGACCTTGGAGCGCGGCCTTGCCATTCTGGATGAGAAGAGCGCCGGCCTGAAAAAGGGCGACATGTTCGACGGCGACACCGCCTTCACGCTCTACGACACCTATGGTTTCCCGCTCGACCTGACCCAGGACGCGCTGAAGTCGCGCGGCATCAGCGTCGACCAGGCGTCCTTCACCGACGCGATGGATCGCCAGCGCGAGAAGGCGCGTGCGGCCTGGGCGGGCTCGGGCGAGGCTGCGACCGAGAGCGTCTGGTTCCCGTTGCGCGAGAAGCTCGGCGCGACCGAATTCCTCGGCTACGAGACCGAGCGCGCCGAGGGCGTGGTCGCGGCGCTGGTGAAGGATGGCCAGGAGGTCGACGGGTTGAAGGCCGGCGAGAGCGGCGCGGTGGTTCTCAACCAGACGCCGTTCTATGCGGAGTCCGGCGGCCAGGTCGGCGACATCGGAGTTTTGACCGGCGAAGGCGTCACGTTCCGTGTCACCGATACCCAGAAGAAGGCTGGCGATCTCTTCGTTCACATCGGCCAGGTGGAGCAGGGCACCCTGAAGGCCGGCACCGCGCTGCAGCTCGACGTCGATCACGGCAGGCGTTCGGCGATCCGGCGCAACCACTCGGCGACGCATCTGTTACACGAGGCGCTGCGGCAGGTGCTCGGCGACCACATCGCCCAGCGCGGCTCGCTGGTCGCGCCGGACCGGCTGCGCTTCGACTTCGTGCACCCGAAGCCGATCACGGCGGAGGAACTCGCCCGGGTCGAGGACATCGCCAACGACGTGGTGCTCGAGAACGACGAGGTCACCACCCGCGTCATGGCGGTCGATGACGCCCGCGAAGCCGGCGCCCGCGCTTTGTTCGGCGAGAAGTACGGCGACGAAGTCCGCGTGGTCTCGATGGGCAAGGGCCCGCGCGAGCAGGGCCAGAACGCGCTCGGCTGGTCGGTGGAATTGTGCGGCGGCACCCATGTGCGGCGTACCGGCGACATCGGCCTGATCTCGGTGACCAACGAAAGCGCCGTAGCCTCCGGCGTCCGCCGCATCGAGGCGCTGACGGGCAGCTATGCCCGCAAGCACGCCAATGACACCATCGCGCTGGCGAAGACCGCGGCGCAGGAGCTGCGCACGTCGGTCGAGGACGTGCCGGCGCGCATCGCCTCATTGATGGAAGAGCGCAAGAAGCTCGAGCGCGACCTGTCGGATGCGCGCAAGAAGCTCGCGATGGGCGGCGGCGCCGCCTCGAACGGCGGCGGCGCAGGCGTGCGCGAGGTCGGCAACGTCAAGCTGCTGGCGCGCGCCGTTGAGGGCGTCGAGACCAAGGACCTCAAGAGCCTGGTCGACGACGGCAAGAAGCAGATCGGCTCCGGCGTGGTCGCGATCGTCGGCGTCACCGAGGACGGCAAGGCCGGCATCGTGGTCGGCGTCACCGCCGATCTCACCTCGCGCTTCAACGCGGTCGATCTGGTGCGCAAGGGATCGGAGGCGCTTGGCGGCAAGGGCGGCGGCGGCCGGCCCGACATGGCGCAGGCCGGTGGGCCGGATGGCGCCAAGGCCAATGCGGCGCTATCGGCGATCGAGCAAGCGCTCGCCGGCGTGTAAGCGACCATGCCCGGCAAGCGCGAGACCGGTGCCCCTGAGTTGCGGGACCGGCTCTACGAATTGCTCGAGCACGACCATCTGCCTTATACGCCCGGCGCGCGCCTGGTCCGGCTGCTCGTCCTCATCATCGCCATCGATGTGCTGGCGGCGATCCTGGCGTCGGTGCCGGAACTCGATGCCTCGTTCGGGGCGCTGTTTGCGACCATCGAGATCGCCGCGGTCATTGTCTTCGCGCTGGAATATGCGGTGCGGATCTGGAGCGTGGCCGGCCACTCCCTGCACGCCACGACGGCCGCGCGGGCGCGGCTCGAATATGTGTTCTCAAGCTTCGGCATCATCGACCTCATCGCCTTCCTGCCGTCGGCGATCGCGCTGATGCTGGGCGACAAGACCGCGGTGGTGTTGTTCGGCATGCTGCCGTTCCTGAAGCTTGTGCGCTATTCGCCGGCGATGCGCTCGCTGCTGGCGGCGCTGCATGCCGAGCGGCGCACACTGGTCGGCTGCCTCGTGATCCTCGCCGGCGCGGTGCTGCTGTTCGCTTCGCTGCTCTACGCCATCGAGCACAAGGTCCAGCCGGACAAGTTCGGCACCATCCCGCAGGCGATGTGGTGGGCGATGGTGACGCTCGGCACCGTCGGCTATGGCGACGTGATCCCGGTGACGCCGCTCGGCAAGATCGTTACGGTGTTCGCGATCGTGTTCGGATTTGCCATGATCGCGCTGCCGGTCGCGATCATCTCGACCGCCTTCGCCGACGAGGTGCGCCGGCGCGATTTCGTCGTCACCTGGGGCATGCTGGCGCGGGTGCCGCTGTTCTCCCATCTCGGCGCCGCAGAGATCGCCGACATCATGCGGCTGCTCCGCGCCCAGACCATCGAGCAGGGCGAGGTGCTGGTCCGCCGCGGCGACGTGGCCTCTTCGATGTATTTCATCACCGCGGGCGAGGTGGAGATCGAATTGCCGAGCCAGCGAGTCAGGCTCTCCGACGGCACCTTCTTCGGCGAGATCGCGCTGCTCAAGCGCACCAGCCGCTCCGGCACCGTGACGGCGACACGCAAGACCAGGCTGCTCGCGCTCGACGCCCAGGATTTTCACGCTTTGATCGAACGCCTGCCGGCGCTTGCCGCGCACGTGAAGGAGACCGCGGAAGCGCGGATCGCCGATACCGGGGAAGTCAGCAAGGGGGATATCGCCGCGGCCGAGATCGCGCAGGCGGAGCCGGCGGAGACTGGCGGCGGAAACGACGATCAGGCCGTGCACTCATAAAGTGATTCACGCCCGCTGAGTCCTGAAGAGCGGTGCAAGAGCAGACAAGCCAATATCGACGCGATGGGCCAACAGGCGACATCACAAGTTTGGTCTAAAATGAAAGAGGGCGCCAACTTACGGCTGCCCCGCTTGATTGATGCTTCGTCGCTCACAGTCTTGAACAGCGAGTTCGCCTTGCTGCTACGATATGGCATGTCAGCGTACATACATGCAAGGAATGGAAAGCCTCCCACATGTGCGAATTATGGGCTTTATCGAGTATGAATGATCGCCTCTCGCATCTATTGGTTGCAGTTCCTGAGTACAAAAACTCGGCTGTGACCCACTGTACCACTGAAAAATCACCTCGAACTTTGGGAATTCCCTGTCGGCCTACTCGCCATTTTTGTGATGCGACAGGCAGGCTGGGGTGCTAAGCTATTTTTTTTAGCGTCTATTGATGTCATCCGGGCGATCCCGGTAAGCAGTGCTCACAGTCCGGCTCGAGGCTGTGCGATGCCCAAGATCCTGCTGATCGAAGACAACGAGATGAACCGCGACATGCTCTCGCGGCGCCTCGTGCGCGGCGGCTACGAAGTTGCCGTCGCCGAGGACGGAGCGCGCGGCGTCGAAATGGCGACGAATGAGAGGCCCGATCTCATTTTGATGGACATGAGCCTACCGGTGATCGACGGTTGGGAAGCGACGCGCCGGATCAAGGCCGCGCCTGAGCTGCGCAAGATCCCGATCATCGCGCTCACGGCGCACGCTATGGCGACCGACCGGGCCAAGGCCCTCGAGGCCGGCTGCGACGACTATGACACAAAACCGATCGAGCTGCAGAGGCTGCTTGGTAAGATCGAGGCGCTCCTCGCGGCTGCGGGACGGTAGACGATCACAAGGTCCGAACGAGCGATGAGAGGGAGCAACTCATGAAAACGGCTCAATACAAATGGTCTCAAAGTGAGGGATGGCGCCCGAATTTGCCGACCGATGAAGTCGGACGACAAAGTGTCGTGTTCGTTTTTGGCGCGAGATCACTGATGCAGGCAGGCGCCCCCGTGGATGAGCTGCGCGACCATTTTAAAGGGGCCGCCATGCTCGGTTGCTCGACTTCCGGCGAGATCGTCGGCGACATGGTCGTCGACGACTCGGTGATTGCCACCCTTGCGGACTTCGAACATACGCGGCTCCGGTTCGCCTCCGCTGCGATTGGCGAGGCGAAGGCGAGCTATGACGTCGGCAAGGAGCTCGCGCGGCAGCTCAACGACGCCTCGTTGCGCCACGTGTTCGTGCTTTCTGATGGCTTACACGTCAATGGCTCCGACCTGGCGCGCGGTCTCGCGGGCGGCGTCTCGGAAGGCGTGTCGATCACTGGCGGCCTTTCCGGAGATGGAACCAACTTTTCCGAGACTTGGGTCATTGCCGACGATGCCGCGGGCCCTCAGCGCGTGGCAGCGGTCGGTCTGTACGGCAACGATTTGCGCATTGGCTACGCATCGATGGGCGGCTGGGAGCCGTTCGGGCCGCTGCGCACCATCACTCGGGCCGAGGGCAACATCCTCTATGAGCTGGATGGGCGGTCGGCGCTCGATCTCTATAAATCGTACCTGGGCTCGCACGCCGAGCAGTTGCCAAGCTCTGCCTTGCTTTTCCCAATCCTGGTTACCGACGCAAAGGGAGGCCAGGGTGTCGTCCGGACCGTCCTGTCCATAGACGAGCAGAAAAAGTCGATGACCTTCGCCGGCGACATCCCACAGGGCGGAACGGCGCGGTTGATGAAGACCAACGTTGACGATCTCGTCGACGGCGCGACGTCCGCCGCCAGGGCCAGCCTCAGCGGGCTGAGCGATAAGCAGCCGGATCTTGCCATTCTGGTGAGCTGCGTCGGTCGCAAGCTTGTGATGAAGCAGCGTACCGAAGAAGAGATCGAAGCAATCAGGAATGTGTTCGGGAAGGATACGAAGATTTCCGGGTTCTACTCGTACGGCGAGCTTAGCCCCTTCGTACACGGTGGCGAGTGCCGCCTGCACAATCAAACCATGACCATCACGACTTTCGCCGAGGACTGACCGTCACAGGGCACAGATGCACAGGCTGCTACGACGTCAGCTCAGAAAGCACCTCGGTGTCGAGGGCGAATTGCCGACTGGGCTGCAGCCTTTCGTAGCAGCCGTCGATGCCGCATACGCCGATTTCGACAGCGATCGGGCGATGCTCGAGCGCTCGCTGGAGCTGAGCGTCGAGGAGCTGTCGGAGGCGCGCGACAAGGCTACGCAGGCCCAGACCCGGCTGACCGACGCGATCGAGAGCATCTCGGAGGGCTTCTCGCTCTACGACGCCGACGACAAACTGGTGATATACAACCGGCGGTACTTAGACATGCACGGCACCCGCACCATCGATGTCGTGAAGGAGGGCGTATCATTCGAAACGATCCTCCGCAATGCAGTCGCAAGAGGCGAGATCCGCGACGCCAAGGGGCGCGACGAGGCTTGGGTCGCGGAACGCCTAACCAGGCACCACGATCCCAAGGGTACGCATCTGCAACGACGCTCCAACGGGCGCTGGATCCAGATCAACGAGCGCAAAACCGACGACGGCGGCACGGTCGCGACCTACACCGATATCACCGACGTGAAGCAGGCGGAGCAGGCGATTCAGGAGAGCGAGCAGCGGCTCCGTGTCATTGCCGAGGCCGCACCGATGGCGGTGGCGATCGTCACATTCGACGACGGGATCATCCGGTATGCCAATCAACGTTTTGGCGAAATGTTCGGGCTCGAAGGTTCCGCCGCCCTGGGCGTTCAAGCGAAAACTCTCTACGCCGACCCGCAGCATCGCGAGCGCTTCATCGGCGCGCTGACCGAGCATGGCCATGTGGAGGCATGGAGATGCTGCTCAAGCGGGCCGGAGGCGAGGAGTTCTGGGCGCTGATAGCCTCGCAGCAAGTCCAGTTCGAGGGGCGGCCGGCGATGATCAACGGCCTCGCCGACATCAGCGACCGCAAGCGCATGGAAGGCGAGCTGCACAAAGCGATCTGGGCGAGCGAGCAGGCGACCCGTGCGAAGTCGGACTTCGTCGCCAGCATGAGCCATGAGCTGCGCACGCCCTTGAACGCGATCATCGGTTACAGCGAGATGCTGCTCGAGGACGCCCAGGGTGCCGGGCGCGAATCGGAGACGGCGGACCTGCGCAAAATTCAGGATGCCGGCAAGCATCTGCTCGGCCTGATCGACAACATCCTCGATCTATCCAAGATCGAGGCCGGCAAGATGACGCTCTATCTGGAGGCGTTCGAACTGCGGCCCATGATCGATGGCGTCGCCGCGACCGTCATCCCGCTAGCCAAGAAGACCGGCAATGCGCTCATGGTCAACTGCGCCGACGAGGTCGGCACGATCCACAGCGATCTGACCAAGGTGCGGCAGATCTTGTTCAACCTTCTCAGCAATGCCTGCAAGTTCACAAGGAACGGGACGATCACGTTGACCGCGCTCCGCGATACAACCGACGCCGGCGACGGGATCGAGTTTCAGGTGCGCGACACCGGTATCGGCATGACGCCAGATCAGCAGGCCAAGGTGTTCGAGGCCTTCACTCAGGCCGATGAATCGACGAACCGCGCCTATGGCGGTACCGGGCTCGGCCTCGCCATCACCAAGAGCTTCTGCCTGCTGCTGGGCGGCGATGTGACTCTGACCAGCGAAGCCGGCAAGGGAACGACCTTCGTGGTTCGTCTGCCGGCGGCGACACGCGCCGCTCCGGACACTGCGACCCCGACGCTAGAGAAGCGCTCTCCTGGTCTGCAGGTCGCGGAGCCCGAGCATGCGCCCATCGTTCTCGTGGTTGACGATGATCCCAATGCGCGGGAACTGCTGTGCCGACACCTGCAGCGCGGCGGTTACGCCGTTCGCACGGCTGCCAATGGCGAGGAGGCGATGCAGCTTGCCCGCACGCTGAAACCCGACGTGGTCACACTCGACGTTCTGATGCCGCAGATGGACGGCTGGGCCGTGCTCAGTGCCATGAAGGAAGATGCGGCACTCGCCGAAATTCCCGTGATCATGGTCACGATCGTCGACAACCAGAGCATCGGCTTCTCGCTCGGCGCCGCCGATTACCTGATCAAGCCGATCAATCGCGACCAACTGGTCCGCGCGGTGGAAAAGTGCTGCCCGAGGGGCGAGCCACGGCACGTGCTGATCGTCGAGGATGACGCTCCGACCAGCGAGCTGATGGGGCGCGCGTTGCGGGAGATCGATTGCATGGTCACGCAAGCGGAGAATGGTCGGGTTGGCCTCGAACGCTTGAACGAGGCTTCACCGGACGCAATTCTGCTCGACCTGATGATGCCCGAGATGGACGGGTTCGAGTTCGTCGCGCGGCTGCGCGCCGAATCCCGCTGGCGACGCATCCCGGTCATCGTCGTCACCGCGAAGGCCCTGACGGCCGAGGATCTCGCGCGCCTCAACGGCCAGGTGCAGCATTTGGTGCACAAGGGCGAATTCAGCGGCAAAGCCGTGCTGGCGGCGCTCGACGAACTGGTACCCCGGCATGCCCCCCGCGCGGGTCCGGAGCGGCCATGAGCATCATTGACACCGACAGCGCGCGCGCCTCACGAATTCGGCTCGCCCACCTTCGCCAGGAACTGCTATCCCCGGTCAACGCCCTGCTCGGCTATGCAGAGATCATGCACGAAGAGGCGTCGCGGGACGGGCGTCAGGATATGCTGCCGGATGTCAACTGTGTCCTCCGTGCCGCGCGGGATCTCGCCGACAAGGTCGACCGGCTGGTCGAGGGCGATCGCGAGAACAACCTGACCGGCCAGGCGGCCGCCACCCAGGAGCAGCAGCTACGCCATGAGCTGCGTACACCCTTGAACGCGATCAAAGGCTATGCCGAGATGCTCAGCGAGGATCTAGCCGATATCTCGAGCGCGCTGCGGGCAGACCTCGACCGAGTGCTGCTGGCGGCCACCGACCTGCTGCCACGTCTCGATCACATCGTGCGATTTTCGGCCGATCTCGATGAGACGAGCCTAGCCTGCGACCAGACCGGCGCGGCAATGGTAAGCGAACTGATTCGCAGCCTGGGGCCCGTCCGTCAGGAGCCGTCTGCCGTCACCGAAACCGGCTCCATTCTCGTTGTCGACGATATCGAAGCCAACCGCGATCTCCTGTCGCGCCGACTGGCCCGCGATGGTCATGGCGTCGCTTCCGCAGCCGGCGGTCAGCAGGCCCTGCAGGCGCTCGAGCACCATGAATTCGATCTCGTCCTGCTCGACTTGATCATGCCCGACATCAACGGACTTGACGTGCTCGTGCGCATGAAGGCGGATGAGCGGCTACGTCGCATTCCAGTTATCATGATTACGGCCCTGGCGGATACAGACAGCGCCGTCCGCTGCATCGAGGCCGGCGCAGAGGATTATCTACCGAAGCCGTTCGACCCGATCCTGCTGCGCGCGCGGATCAATGCCTGTCTGCACAAGAAGCGCTGGCGCGACCGCGAGCAGAGATACCTTCGCCGCATCGAGGACGAAACAGCCAAGTTCGAGCGGCTGTTGTTGACCATTCTGCCAAGACAGGTGATCGGCCGCCTGAACCACGGCGAAACCATGATCGCCGATCGCTTCGAAGACGTAAGCGTTCTGTTCGCCGATCTGGTGCGCTTCACCGAGCACTCGGGTCGGATCGCGCCCGCAGTGTTAGTCGAATATTTGAACCAACTGTTTTCGGAATTCGACGCGCTTGCCCGCGAGCTCGGCGTCGAGAAGATCAAGACCATCGGCGATGCCTATATGGCCGTCGCCGGCTTGCCCGATCCGATCCCCGATCCGTTCGCAGCGATCGCGAAAATGGCGTTCGGCATGATTGATCGGTTGGGCCGCGTCAACGGCCATTTCGGCTGGCCCTTGCAAATACGGATCGGCATACATTCCGGTCCCGTGGTTGCCGGCATTATCGGCGCGCACCGCTTCATCTATGACGTGTGGGGCGATACTGTAAACGTCGCCAGCCGGCTTGAGGCCTATTCTCTGCCTAATCGAATCCATGTATCCCAGGATACAGCCCGCCACCTCGTCGGTCCCTTCGCGCTGGAGCCACGCGGCAGCATTGAGGTAAAGGGCAAAGGCAAACTGGAGACGTTTTTCTTGAGCCGGATCTAGGCGCGCAACGGCAAGGTGCACCTGACGCCGCTCGGCCGCGCGAAGGTTATGCCGACCAGCAACGCCCCCCAGCTTTCCGTTAGAAAATTTGGGTGTCCCATCACGACGCCAACAACTGCCCCGGTATGCCCGCGTGGCGCCTCAATTGGAAGGGGATCTTTCTAGCCCCTCGGACAGGTGGATGACTTCCGAGTTGGGTCAAAAGCGGTCACTCTCGGATCGAGTTTTCCATTTCCGTTCTACGTCCGAAATCGGACGTGCAGGGCATTCGACTGAGCCTTTGAGACCCGCATCCTCCTTTCGCTGCGGCCTGCTTCGCTTCGAGTGCAACGACGATTTCGGTGCTTAGCCGCGACAGAACGACCCGACGGGCAAATCACTCAAAAGTCTGTCCAGCCTTGCAGCGAAAAATATTCCGCTTTCGCCGTCGGGCAAATCAGTGATTTAACTCCGCGCGTCTCACCCGAATGAGGGGCGGGTCGCGATCGTCACGAACGTTGCGGTGAGATGCGGTGGACGTGATGCGTGCGACTGACGAGCGCGCGTATCGCGGACGGCGAAGTCGTGTGGTCCTGGCGCCCCGACGCTGGCGCTAAGTTTTTCGCGCAAACAAGTTTGCGCTTGAGATGACGGTGGCAAGAAAGCCCGGTCACCGGGGAGAGCGCGAAGTAAGCCGTAACACCATCGCGCAGGGAAAGCCGGAATGCTTCGGTTGAACCTGTGGTCCTACCCCCGTGCTTTTTGTTGCAC
>NZ_JBVAPG010000430.1:0-911 GCF_055413685.1 Bradyrhizobium sp. LeoA1Lang
CAAAGGCACAAATCAGTTGCCGAAGGTCATCGCAGGTGTCAGATTCAACGACGGCATCGAGGTCATCCAAATGCCGGCAAACCACGCCGCCTGATCACCTCATCACCCAAAATTCCGCATAGCTCCCGCTCATGCAAGGCACAGCCTATCGGGCCGCGCCGAGCCGCATGCGGGAGGTGACCGAGATTACGACTGTCCTGAAGGCCCTCGCCAAGGAACTCAACGTGCCGATCATCGCCTTGTCGCAATTGTCGCGGCAGGTCGAGAACCGGGAGGAGAAGCGTCCGCACCCACAGGCGCTGATCGGCGAACTCATGCCCTGGTCGTTCGGCCGTACCCCGTAATCCTCTGTTGCCCCTCCACACGCGACTCAACGATTTGCAACGCGTTGATCAACAGATTGCAATCCGTTGCGCCAACGCGTTGCAATTTGGTGTAGCCTTCTGGAACCCTGCCCATTCGCCGGGAGCGACCAATCCCCCCTGTGATCCGACTACCTTAGGAGAAGCCGTGCCCCATCGGATTGGCCGTGCTCGGTGCCCGTTGGGGAGTTCGCGCCGGATCTGTCGCTCGCTGCCCAGAGATCCACCGGTGGAGAGTCTCCGCGCTTGCAGCGAGGATCGTTGTTTTCAGGGCCGCGTTGATGTTGCTTCTCGTCTTCGTCGTCATCATGCGCTGGGTGTGTCAAACGGAGCAGCCCTTCCGACCAACCGAGTGATCCCACAATGGTGAGAGGCTTAGCCTTCCGGTTAAACGGCCGACCTTGACGTCCCATTCGACGCCTCCTAGTGGTTCATCACAGTGATTTTGACGTTTTGATACCGAGCCATTCGAGGATCGGCAAGTTTTCGGGTGGCAGGAGAATCTCGATGCTTCGGGGAACGCCGGGCTGACGGCGAATGAAGCCGTTT
>NZ_JBVAPG010000431.1:0-909 GCF_055413685.1 Bradyrhizobium sp. LeoA1Lang
CCGTCCCAGACGGCGGCAATGGCTTTGTCGAGCCCCGGCGCGCCATCGACGATCAGGAACTCGGGACGCCTGAGCCCACGCTTGATGAGATCGCCGAGCACCGTGCGCCAGGCCTCGGCGCTCTCGCCGCCCATGCTTCTGATCGCGAGCAGCACTTTCTGGCCGTCGGCGCGTACCCCGAGGACAACGAGCAGCGAGATCGTGGTCGCCTTGCGGTCGAGCCGCACGCGAACGACGGTGCCGTCGAGGATCAGCCGCACGATCGGCTCCTCGGCCAGCGAGCGGCTATTCCAGGCGTCCCAGTCGCTTTTGACCTTGCGCCAGGTCCGGCTCACCGTGTCCTTGCCGACCGTCCCGCCGAACAGCGCCGCCAGCGCGCGACGTACCCGCCGCGTATTGGTGCCAGCGAGATAGCTGCTCGCGATCAGCGCGTCGGCGGCAAGCGTGCGCCGCTGATAGGCCCGCAGTGCTTGGCTCTTCCATTCCGTCGTCTTGCCCTCGGACGTGGTCAGCCGGGCACGCGGCACTGCTATCTCGATCGGCCCGAACGTGCCTGTCAGCGACCGCGTGCGGCTGCCGTGGCGATGGCCCGTGACGCCATCTTTTGCCGCATTGCCGGCCATCTGGCTTCGTCCGTAGCGCGGCCGTGACAGCGCAGCATCGAGTTCGCCGCGTAGTAGTTCTTCGATGAATTGGCGCGACCGAGTCCGCACCTCGGTCTCGATCGGGTCGAACCAATTGTCGAAAAGATCAACAGCCAGCTCGGTCGCGGGCTGCAAGGAATCAGGCTTCGTGGTAGGTTGCCTCATGGCGTAGTCTCCAGTCCGACGCTTCAACGCCGGACGATTCGAGGTTGATCACCCCGGAGCCTACGCCAACCCTAATTCCAACCAACTCCGCGACGGGACC
>NZ_JBVAPG010000432.1:0-905 GCF_055413685.1 Bradyrhizobium sp. LeoA1Lang
GACGGCGACGCCGGTCTGGGCGGCGCTGCCGGCGACGGATCCGGATGTGCGCGCCCTCGGGCTGACCTCGCGCCATCTCGCCTATGTGATCTACACCTCGGGATCATCAGGCACGCCAAAGGGCGTCGAAATGTCCCACGGCTCGCTGATGAATTTGCTCTGGTCGTCACCGGAGTTTGGCGCGCCCAAACGACGCACACTTCAGTTCACGACCCTGAACTTCGACGTGTCATTCCAGGAATTGTTCAGTTGCTGGAGGGACGGTGGCCCGCTCGTGCTCGTGCAGGAAGAGACCCGTGCGGACTTCTCCGCCTTGCTGGAATTTGTGTGGGGTGAGGCGATCGAGCGGCTTTTCCTCCCGTTCGTAGCGCTGAACCAGTTTGCGGAAGTCTGGGGCGCTGAGGGAGTGCTGCTGCCCTCTTTGAGGGAGATCTATACAGCGGGAGAGCAATTGCGGGCCACCCCGGCGCTTAGGTCGTTCTTCGAATTGCACCCGCGGGCGAGGTTGATCAATCAGTATGGGCCCACAGAAACCCACGTCGTCACGGAGCACCATCTTGCGGCGGACCCAGCATGTTGGCCGCAATTGCCTCCGATCGGCCGCCCGATCGCGAACACGCGAATCTACCTGCTTGACGGTCATGGTGCGCCCGTTCCGTTTGGTGCGGTGGGGGAGCTTTACATTGGCGGGGCGGGGGTTGCGCGGGGCTATCTGAAGCGGCCCGCGCTGACCGCGGAGCGGTTTGTGGCCGATCCGTTCAGCGCCGAGGCCGGGGCGCGGCTGTACCGGACCGGGGATCTGGCGCGCTATCTGCCGGACGGCAATCTGGAGTTTTTGGGCCGCACCGACGACCAGGTGAAGATCCGCGGCTTCCGGATCGAGCCGGGCGAGATCGCGGCGCGGC
>NZ_JBVAPG010000433.1:0-902 GCF_055413685.1 Bradyrhizobium sp. LeoA1Lang
CAGAGGTCCCTTCAGAGGGGAGCACCCAATCATCGCCCAGCGGCAGCGTCAATCACCCCGATCGGGCAATCCAAAGCATTCCGCGCAAGTCAAGGCCGGGCACGGCGATCCTCTCGTGACGCTCACTATTCAGGATAGTCTTCGCAGTAAGCGCTATCTTGCTAACCAGGGATGCATTTGCGGAGCCGGGGAATCTGGATCGGGACAGCCCCATTTCGCTTTGGGTCGCCAGCAGACTGCACCGATCTGGGAATGACATACGTGAGGAGTGATTCAAAAGGGGACGGTGACAAATGCTGGACTGGAACGAAAGTGTATTGTTCAGGTTATCCCGCCCCTGAAGTTGCATTCATCGGTTATGATGCTTGTGACGGTTTTCAATGTCATCGAACGATGTGCGGTAGCAATCCCAGTCCGGGTCCGAGGGTAATCGCAAGTGAGTCTTGGTACTTCTGTCCTGCCTGCGGCAGTGCAAATATTAGAAGGATCTTGAGATTGAACAAAGTTCCTAACGCACAGATTGCGGGTGCTTGTCCGTGGCGATATTTCTAGGTTCGTGATCATTGGGCAGTGCGTAGGCGCAGTCAGCGCACATGATCGCCCGCTTGTCGCCGATGCAGGTCCGATCCTTGCCGCCGTTGTGCTTGCAATCGCGGCATTTGAATAGGTAGTCACCTGGCGCGCGGAAGATTGACGGAGCGGATCGCTCGAATTTTCGCCGACGTTCAGCGCCCGCATCGACCGGGTGATCGATTAGGCTGGCTACTTCCGGTATTGGCCGATTTTGTTGAAAAAGGCGGTTGTTGCGACTCAGAGATAGCAGTGATTCAGTCTGCTTAGTTAGCAGGACTGAAGATCATGATGGGGCACCGGCAAGTCGAACAGCCTGAGTTGTTCTATGA
>NZ_JBVAPG010000434.1:0-868 GCF_055413685.1 Bradyrhizobium sp. LeoA1Lang
GTCCAAAGGTGATGCGCCTGGGCCTCGAAGCCTTCCGTCGCATCAAATACGGCACCACTTTGAGGCTCAAAAATGTGTGAATCGGATAGCCGGTGACCGGGCTTTCTTGCCACCGTCATCTCTCGCGCAAACTTGTTTGCGCAAAAAACTTAGCGCCAGCGTCGGGGCGCCAGAACCACACGACTTCGCCGTCCGCGAGTGCCACGCTCGTCAGTCGTGACACTCCCGTCCACCGCATCTCACCGCAACGTTCGTGACGATCGCGACCCGCCCCTCATTTGGGTGAGACGCGCGGAGTTAAATCACTGATTTGCCCGACGACGGAAGCGGAATGTTTTTTGCGCGAGGGCTGGACGGAGCAAATCACATTGCAAACGCTAGCGAATTTCATTCCGCCGAGCACGCTTTGAAGCTGTCGGTTGATGCGGTTGGCATTATCGTGAGGCGGTGCCTTTTAGGGTGCAAAGGTACTCTAAGATCTCAGCAGCAGCCAAAATGCGAGGCCGATCTCCAACCCAAAGGCGATCAGAGCGCTCCCATATCCACTCGAAAAACGGTGACACTACAAAAGCTTCGATCTCATCGAAATCTTCAAAAGTATAATTTCGGCCCTTCGGTTCGGCTCTGATAAATTCGGCCAGGCTGAGTACCTGTGCAACTTTTTCGTCGAGACGTGTTTGCCGAACAGAGAATGTATTGGGATTCCCAATTTCGTAGTCTAACGGTCTTTCGATCGACACACGGTGCCGTCCGAAAAGCGGTTGGAATTGAAAGTGGCGTAGTCTCCGGGGTGATCAACCTCGAATCACCCGGCGTTGACGCGCCGGGCTGGAGACCACGCCATGACAAGCGTTACCACGAAGGCTTT
>NZ_JBVAPG010000435.1:0-867 GCF_055413685.1 Bradyrhizobium sp. LeoA1Lang
GTGCGGGAGCAGGCGACGGTGGCCGATCTGGCCCAGCGCTATGAGGTTCACCCGAACCAGATCTATGCCTGGAAGAAGCAACTGCTGGACCAGGCGGCCCGGGCCTTTGACGCGGGTGTCGGGCGGGAGAGCGAGGACGCGCGCGAACGCGAGATCGAGAAGCTGCATGCCAAGATTGGACAACTGACAGTCGAGCGCGATTTTTTAGCGCGGAGGTCCGGAAGATGAGCACGCCGGACCGTCGAGGAATGCTCGATCGCGCCGACATGGCGCTGTCGATCCGCCGGCAATGCATGTTGCTTGGCATCGCGCGCTCTGGGGTCTACCGGCCGCCACGGCCGGCCAACGACAACGACCTTGCCCTGATGCGGCGCCTCGACGAGCTGTTCACCGCCTGGCCGTTCCTCGGCTCGCGGCGAATGACCGCGATGCTGAAGGCTGAGGGGCTTCAGGTCAATCGCAAGCGCGTGCAGCGGTTGATGCGCAAGATGGGCATCGCGGCGCTGGGACCAAGGCCGAACACGACCAAGCCGGCGCCGGGCCACAAGATCTATCCCTATCTGTTGCGCAACATGACGATCGACCGACCAAACCAGGTATGGGCGGCCGACATCACGTATCTGCCCATCGGCCGCGGCTTTCTTTATCTCGTCGCCATCATCGACTGGGCGAGCCGTGCGGTTCTGGCGTGGCGGTTGTCGAACACGATGGACGTCTCGTTCTGCGTGGCGGCGCTGGACGAGGCGCTGGCGAAGTACGGCACGCCGGAGATTTTCAACACCGACCAGGGCAGCCAGTTCACCAGTGCGGCCTTCACCGGCGCGTTGGCGGGCGCAGGGATCAAGATCTCCATGGATGGCCGCGGTC
>NZ_JBVAPG010000436.1:0-862 GCF_055413685.1 Bradyrhizobium sp. LeoA1Lang
GTGATGTTGGCCCCAGTGGCGCTGGCATCGATCGTGATCTTCTTGCGCAATTGCCATTCATCGTTCCACCAGGCGTTCGCCGGCGCCGACAGCGCCAGCACCGCCACCACAGCCAGCACCAGCATGGCCGCCGCGTTCGCCGCCGCGCGCGTCGCACCGCTCCCCATGGCCCGCATCTTGTCCCATCCCATTGTCATCAGAATTCACCCCAGAGCCGAACGTTGAAGCGCGGGTCGCCCGCGCGCGTATAGGTTTGGCTGACCATCGGAACGGACAGCGCGAACATGCCATTGAACGCGTTGAACACCTTGAAGCGGGTGCCGACGCCGTAGCTCCATAGGTTGAACGCCGACTGCTGGTCCGGCAGCGGCTTCTGGATGCTGACATGCGCGGCGTCGGCAAAGGCGAACAGCCGCCACTCGTTGAAGGTGGTGAAACGCGGCGCTCCCTGGCCGGTCTCGTCCTTCATCTCCTTCTGCAGCATCGCGCCGAGGTCCGGGCTGCGGATCTCCAGATTGCCGATCACGCCGTCATCGCCGAGCACTTCGGATTCCAGATAGCCGCGCACGGTGTTGAGGCCGCCGGCGCTGAGCTGCTCGCTCGAGACCAGGGGTCCGTCGGCGACCTGCGCCTGCACCTTGCCCCAGAGCTGGAAATTCTCCGGCAGTTCCTGGGTGTGCGACACGTCGACGTTGAAGTGCGTGAAGCTCGGCGAGGCGTAATAGCGCTTGGCGTCGAACTCGGTCCAGTCGCTGCCGAACGGCCGCAGACTGTAGGTGATCCCGGCGTTGAACTGGGTGACGAAGTTCTCGTTCTGGAACGTCGCGCCGTAGGTGGCGACCACCGGATAATAGGTCACCGG
>NZ_JBVAPG010000437.1:0-854 GCF_055413685.1 Bradyrhizobium sp. LeoA1Lang
GGTGTCGATCCCATGGTGGCTAACAGTGGCCGGGCAGCAAGCTCTGTCAAGGCCGTAGCCGCCGCAGGCGGGGGCCGCAGGCCCGCCTTGACAGAGCTTGCTGATCGGCCAAACTCGGGCCGCCGGATAAGACGGCCGATCGACACGTTGGTCATCGCGCTGATCCCGGAAAACGCGAGCCGAACTGAATGGCGAACTGGCCCATGGCGGCAGTCCACTCGACGCCCCGCCGCCACCTCAATCCGGCGTTCTTGATGGCGAGATAAAGCAGCTTCAACGCTGCGTCGTCGTTTGGAAAGCTGCCGCGGGTCTTGATGATCTTGCGCAAGCTACGGTGCAGCGCCTCGACCGCGTTGGTCGTGTAGATCATCTTGCGGACACCAGGAGCGAACGCGAAGAACGGCACGACCTGTTCCCAGGCGCGGCGCCAGGCCTGGCCGATCGCCGGATAGCGCTTGCCCCATTCGTCCTCGAACTCCTCGAGCCGGACCAGCGCCATGTCGGCATTCTCGGCCCGGTAGATTGCCTTGATGGCAGGCAGGATCGCCTTGCGATCCTTCCAGGCTACAAACGCCAAGCTGTTGCGGATCAGGTGCACGATGCAGGTCTGCACCACGGTCTGCGGATAGACCGAGGCGATCGCCTCGGGAAAGCCCTTGAGCCCATCGACCACCGCGATCAGGATATCGTTGACTCCACGCGTCTTCAGGTCGTTGACGACCTTGAGCCAGAATTTGGCACCTTCGGTCTGCTCAATCCACAAGCCCAGAACCTCCTTCTCGCCGTCCGGATTGAGCGCCAGCGCGACATAGACGGCCTTGTTCTTGACCATGCCTTCATCGCGAATCTTGACC
>NZ_JBVAPG010000438.1:0-841 GCF_055413685.1 Bradyrhizobium sp. LeoA1Lang
CGTGATCGGCGGTATCGTACGCCTTGTCCTCGCCGGCCGTGATGCGGTGGCCGGCGGCTTTGCCTTGGGCCTTCAGCATGATCTCCGAGGCGCGGCGTTCGGTCGCCAGCCCATGCCGGTTCTCCATTGTGGCATGGCCCATATAGCAGAGCTTCGCCTCCCGCCCGGCCGCCTTGCGGTAAAGCCTGCTGTTTGGATCGCTGGTACTCGCATGGGTGTCGTTCTTGCGCTTCTGGCCATGGAAGTTTGCGCCGCCATCATCGTCACCGCTACCGTCCTTGGGACGAAAGCTCTTCTGTGACGCCCAGGCTTCGATCAGCGTTCCATCCACCGAGAAATGCTCGTCCGACAGCAGCGGCTTGACCTGCGGATGGTTCAGAAGCCGGGTCATGAATTTCTTAAACACCCCGCCGTTCTGCAGCCGGTCTCGGTTCTTGGTGAAGGTGGTCGGGTCCCAGACCGGGTCGTCGGGCGAAAGCCCCACAAACCAGCGGTACAAAAGATTGTAGTCCAGTTGCTCCATCAACTGGCGTTCCGAGCGAATACCGTAGAACACCTGCAGCAGTAACGCGCTCAGCAATTGCTCCGGAGGCGTCGAGGGACGTCCTTCGCTCGCGTAGAGCTTCCCCAAGTCGCGATTCATCTCCGTCAGCACATCGCGGACGAACTGCCGGATCTTCCTGAGCGGATGGTCCGCAGGAACTCGTGCCTCCGGCGTAATGTACGAAAATAATCCGCCCTGATCCGAAAAAGCGCCCCGCATGCGAACCCCCGACGATCCATGATCGATATAGAATCATCAATCGCAGCCCCTGACGAGGGCTTTTTCAGCAGACTGCTA
>NZ_JBVAPG010000439.1:0-841 GCF_055413685.1 Bradyrhizobium sp. LeoA1Lang
GCCATCAACAGCTCACCGCGCCACGATCATCGCGGCCGCTTCATCGGCGTGGTGCTGACCGGGCGCCCGATCGGCGAGCTTCGCCGCGCCTACGAGGCGCTGCACAAGGCGCATCACGAATTGCAGCGCGCCCAGCGCCAACTGGTCGAGCAGGAGAAGATGGCGAGCCTCGGCCGTCTCGTCGCCGGCGTTGCGCATGAGCTAAACAACCTGATTAGCTTCGTCTATGGTAACATCCACACGCTAATGCGCTACCGTACGGCGATCGTCGCCTATCTCGACGCGGTCCACGGCAAAGGCAAGACTGCCGACCTTCCGGCGCAAAGGAAGAGCCTGCGCATCGACGAGATTTTGGAGGACGTCGGCCCGCTCATCGAAGGCACCATGGAGGGTGCGGTTCGCATCAGCGAGATCGTGAAGAATTTGCGCCGGCTGTCCTTCAGCAAGCTCGGCGAGGTCGAGCGCGTCAACATCGAACGATTGATCAACACTGCCGTGCTGTGGGCCGTGCGCACCAAGCAGGTCCGCATCGACCTGCAGATGGAGGTCGAGCCGGACCTCTGGATCTCCGGCAATGAGGGGCAATTGCACCAGGTGATCGTCAATCTTGTGGAAAATGCGATCGATGCGATGCGTGGCACCGAATTGCCTCGGCTGGTCGTCTCGGCGGCGCGCAAGGGTAACGAAATCCTGTTCCGGATCTCGGACAACGGTTCTGGAATCGACAAGGATCACATCAGCCATATCTTCGAGCCGTTCTTTACTACTAAGCGGGTTGGCGAGGGCACGGGGCTCGCCTTTGGATCAGCTATGGCATCGTGCGCGAACACGGAGGCGAGCT
>NZ_JBVAPG010000043.1:0-57635 GCF_055413685.1 Bradyrhizobium sp. LeoA1Lang
TGCGGCCCTTCAAGCTCACCACAATCCCATGACGATCAAGCCCGTTGCCCATGTCACAAGGGCCGCGTAACATTCATTCTGGCAACGTCGGCCCGACGTAGTTCAACACCGATCGGGACATCCCCGAACTTGGATGAGCTAGCTGAATGAGCGACTCGGAACGCAAAAAACTTAAAGAACTTGTGGCCAGCGGCTTAGTCGGGGCGAAGAATGAACAGGCTGCCAAGAACACGCTAGCGCTATTGTTTCCAAAGATAGAGAACGTCGTTGAGACCTTTGTCCCACCCGATAGCGACGTTGCGACGAGAAGGCGTAAACGCCGTCTTTCTTTGATCGACTTTTCTATGAACTACTTTGCCTTGAGTCCCCAATCGGACTCTTGGGGCCAGAAAGAGTTTGAAGCAGCTATTAGAACAACGCCCGCCGAAGCCTTTGCTACCTTACGCAAGAAACTGGTATCTGCGTCTAGTCAAAACCGATCGGACCTGCGACGGATTTTTATCGAGCTCCTAGACGCTGAGTTCAGCTCGAGTAGAGAATTGAGCGCTGATTGGCTGGAAGAGCTAGTCAAAGAGAGCCCCGAGCTAATTGCAGATAGAGACGAAGAAACAAAGTTTCTATTCTCAGTAGACAACAAGGACCGCCTGCGTTGGCTTATCGTAAACGGACTGGCGAGATTACCTCATGATGAGATTGTGTCGCTTATCAGATCGACTGTTCACTCAGCTAGCGATCTTACGCTACTTACCGATATTGTGAGGGACATAGCCGGGGATTCTCACCCCGATGGAGCGAAGAATGACCGTCATAGGGTAACGTTTGGAGATGAAACCGATTCCGTTCGCAACCTAGTAGTTGATCGCATTCGTGAATTAGCGGCATCGGGCGAGATTTGGAAGCAAGCAAAGCCCGAGGAACTGCTCTGGTTCTGGTGGGGCGCAAACCACGAGGAGGAGGTAAGAGCCTTCACTAGCAAGGCTGTGAACTCACCCGCAGAGTTGATCAGCCTACTGACATCCTCAATAGGCCTAGTAAGGTCATCTTCAGGGAATTACGAACGAGTGAGTCCGACTTGGAGTAGGATCGTTGACTTGGAGCTTCTTCGCCAGCGTGCCGTCGCGCTCATGGAAACCGGAAAGGAATCTGATATCGGGTTGGCTCAGAAGTTCTTGGCCGCGCTGAAACGAGGCCAAGAAAGCTCGTTCTAGGTCGCTGCCAAACGTGCTGAACGATGGAACGAAGTCATGCTCTTCCGCCAAGCCCTCGCTGAACAACGCGCGCAGGCAGTACCGAGGTGCTTGATCTCGCGACCTCAATCATCGTCCGATAAGCAATCGTCGGCGTTCACCAGCGTCCG
The DNA here is from genome assembly GCF_055413685.1 of Bradyrhizobium sp. LeoA1Lang. Lineage (NCBI taxonomy): Bacteria > Pseudomonadati > Pseudomonadota > Alphaproteobacteria > Hyphomicrobiales > Nitrobacteraceae > Bradyrhizobium > Bradyrhizobium sp. LeoA1Lang. Next base: position 1,358 of record NZ_JBVAPG010000043.1, read on the forward strand.
TTCCGCTTGTTCCAGGCGAACAGCACATCCGCGAAGCGATCATAGGCAAACCGTGTCACCGGCAATATTGCGCGATTGCCGAGCAGCGTCGCGAGCCAGCCTTCGCCCGGAGTGAGCCGCCAGATCGCGATCGCGACGTCGACGCCGACGATCAGGTGGCCGGCTTCATCGGTCGCATGCAGGCGGCGGCGCACGTCATCGACGGACGCGCCGTAGCTTGCGAGCGCATCCGGTTGTTCGTTGATGTCCTTGAAGGAGATGGTGCCGGCGCGAACGGCGGCAAGAAGCTTGTTGCGTTGCCAGTCGATGCCGGCGTCGCAAACGGGGCAGCGCGTGTTGTACCAGACAACAAGGCGCTGCGCCGTCATGGCTTGGTCAGTTATCGAGGAACGACCGCAGCTTCCGGCTCCTTGACGGATGCTTCAGCTTGCGCAGCGCCTTGGCTTCGATCTGGCGGATGCGCTCTCTCGTCACCGAGAACTGCTGGCCGACTTCTTCCAGGGTGTGGTCGGTGTTCATGCCGATGCCGAAGCGCATGCGGAGCACGCGTTCTTCGCGCGGGGTGAGCGAGGCGAGCACGCGGGTGGTGGTCTCGCGCAGGTTCGACTGGATCGCGGCGTCGATCGGGAGGATCGCGTTCTTGTCCTCGATGAAATCGCCGAGGTGTGAATCCTCTTCGTCGCCGACCGGAGTCTCGAGCGACAACGGCTCTTTCGCGATCTTCAGGACCTTGCGCACCTTCTCCAGGGGCATGCCGAGCTTTTCGGCGAGCTCTTCCGGGGTCGGCTCGCGGCCGATCTCGTTCAGCATCTGGCGCGAGGTGCGCACAATCTTGTTGATGGTCTCGATCATGTGCACGGGGATACGGATGGTGCGGGCTTGGTCGGCGATCGAGCGCGTGATCGCCTGCCGGATCCACCAGGTGGCATAGGTCGAGAACTTGTAGCCGCGGCGGTATTCGAACTTGTCGACCGCCTTCATCAGGCCGATGTTGCCTTCCTGGATCAGGTCGAGGAACTGCAGGCCGCGGTTGGTGTATTTCTTCGCGATCGAGATCACGAGGCGGAGGTTGGCTTCCACCATCTCCTTCTTGGCCTGGCGCGCTTCGCGCTCGCCCTTCTGCACACCGTGCACGATCTTGCGGAACTCGACGATCTCGAGGCCGGTGAGCGCTGCGAGCTGTTGGATGTCGTGGCGCAGATCCTTGATGCGGTCCTTCTCGTGGTGGACGAAATTCTTCCAGCCCTTGGCGGAGAGTTTCGAGACACGGTTGAGCCAGCGCGGATCGAGCTCCGAGCCCTGGTAGTTGCGCAGGAAATCCTCGCGCGCGACGCCGTGGCTGTCGGCAAGCCGCATCATCCGGCCCTCGAACGAGACCAGCCGCTTGTTGATGTCGTAGAGCTGCTCGACGAGCGAATCGATGCGCGCCTGGTTCAGGCGCAGCGACTTCACCTCGACGATGATCTCGTCCTTCAGCTTCTTGTACTTGCGCTCCTGCGAGGGCGAGAGCGACTCGCTCTGCAACTGGTTGGCAATATCCTGTTCCTGAAGACGCCGCAGCTTCTTGTACTCGGACGCGATCTTGTCGAAGGTCTCGACCACCCTCGGCTTCAGCTCGGCCTCGATCGCCGCGAGCGACATCTGGTTCTCGAACTCGTCGTCGTCCATGTCGGCTTCGGCGGCGGCCTCGCCCGGATCCTTCTCCTCGGTATCAGGCTCGCCGCCGGCGGGCGCCGATCGGAACGGGGTCGGCGACGGCGGCGCGGCCGGCGGTGCGACATGGGCCGGCGCGGCCTGCCCGGTCACTTCCCCGCCCTCGGCGGCGGACGCGCCGTCAGCGACCGGCCCCGCGATCATCGCCGTGTTCATGGCGCCCTTGGCGTCAGGGCCGGCATAGGTGGCTTCGAGATCGATGATGTCGCGAAGGAAGATCTTGCCTTCGTTGAGTTCGTCGCGCCAGATGATGATGGCCTGGAAGGTCAGCGGGCTTTCGCAGAGGCCTGCGATCATCGCCTCGCGGCCGGCCTCGATGCGTTTTGCAATCGCGATTTCGCCCTCGCGAGAGAGCAGCTCGACGGTGCCCATCTCGCGCAGATACATGCGCACGGGATCGTCGGTGCGCTCGCCCGGCTCGGATTTCTTGACCTCGGTGACGGCCTTCTGCGTGACCTCGACAAGCTCGTTGTCGGTCTCGTCGTCGGTGTCCTTGTCCTCTTCCTCGCCGTCGACGTCGTCGGCCTCGGTGACGTTGATGCCCATGTCCGAGAGCATCGACATGATGTCCTCGATCTGCTCCGGCGAGGTGGTGTCGGAGGGAAGCACTTCGTTGAGCTGATCGAAGGTCACGAAGCCGCGCTTCTTGGCCTGCTTGATCATCTTCTTGACGGCAGCATCCGAGAGGTCAAGCAAGGGCGACGGCGCATCCGCCTGTTCCTTCTCGGGGGCATCCGCTGCCTTGTCGTCTTTTTCCTTGTCCTTAACCTGCAGCGTCTTTGCCTTGGTGGCCATTCATCAAGCTCCCGAAACGCGCTTCACGTGAGGCCGGCGTTACGACGCGCGCCTCTCATGATCCACTGACGTCACAAGCGCGACAGCTTCCCATTGTAGAAGCATTCGCACTCAATCTCTTCGCTTGAGCAGGATCAGGAAAACCGTTACGTCCTCCCCGACCATACTCATGATACGGAAAGGGCGGCGCAACATGTCGCCACCCCATAATTCCGCATTAGTCCGCCCTGACGGTCTGCACACCTAATAAGGGTGTGCCTATTAAGTTTCGCTTAACCCTGTTTTTGCAGCCAAACCATGGATTTGGCGAGTCTTTTTGCGGGCCCGGCCCGAACCGTCCGCATGATTCTTTCATCACACGCTGCGCTGGAACCGGCCCGACAGCTCACCAAATCCCTCGATCAGGGCCTCAGTGCCGTCGGCTTCTGCCATTCGTGCCTGGATGTCCCGCAGCCACGCCCAGTTCGCCTCGCTGGAATCTTCGGCGTAAGCCTCCTCGGCGTCCTTCTTTTCCCTAAGTAATGCATGTGTTTTCTGATGCAAGGCAACGAGTTGCCGCCAGGTGGAAAGAACATCCTCGCGTGCGGCGCCGACTTTGACGCCCCACACCGCCTGGGTCGTGATCGCCCGCTCAACCCTTTGAAGGATTTGTGAAAATCCGCCCGCATCGAGGTCGGCCCGCATTTTTTCGGCCTGCTCTTCCTCATCGGGAGAATGGTGGTGGTCGTTGGCGAAGGCGGCGATGATGCCGGCACGGAGCTTGTGGGCCTCAGGGTGGGCGAGCTCGAGAGCCGCGACCTCCTCCAGATGCTCATGCAATAGCCAGGGATGGTTGATCAGGGTCTGCAGGATCAGGGCCTCGCGGCGGGACAGCGCGCTGCGCTGGCCGCGCATGATCGGGCTGTTGGCGAGCTGCGGGCTCGCCGCCTGGTAGGGGCCGCGGAGAAGCCCCTGGGTCGGGCCGGCTGGCGGGCCGAATCGGCTGCCGCCCGGGGCGCGAGGGGTGAAACGGCGGGGTGATTCGCCGCCTTTGGCCGAGCGGAACGGGCCGCGGCCATAGCCTCCACGGGCGGCCTCGGGGGCAAAATTGCGCTGCAGGCGCTCGGCAAAATCCTGCCGGTAGTAGCGGCGGACCACCTCGTCGCGGACGGCATTGGTGAGTTCGCCGATGCGGGCCTCTAACGCGGCGCGGCGCTCGGGCGTTGCAAAATTGCCGCCCTCGATCTCGCGCGACCAGAGCACCTCGGCAAGGCCGCGGGCGGCCGAGATCACTTCCTCGATCGCGCCGCGCCCGCCCGAGCGGGCGAGATCGTCGGGATCCTGCCCTTCCGGCAGCAGCGCAAAGCGCAGGCTCTTGCCGGGCTTCAGATGCGGCAGCGCCAGATCGGCGGCGCGATACGCCGCCTTCTGGCCGGCGCGGTCGCCGTCGAAGCAGAGGATCGGCTCGTCCGCCATCTTCCAGAGCAGCGCGAGCTGGTTCTCGGTGAGCGCGGTGCCGAGCGGCGCCACGGCGCCGGCAAAACCCGAGGTGACCATCGCGATGACGTCGACATAGCCTTCGACCACGACCAGGGCAGCGCCGTCGTGCGCGGCCTGGCGGGCGGTGGCGAGATTGTAGAGGTTGTCGCCCTTGTGGAAGAGCGGGGTTTCCGGCGAATTCAGGTACTTTGCGGGGACGTCCTTCTCCAGCGCGCGGCCGCCAAAGGCGATCACGCGGCCGCGGAGGTCGGTGATCGGAAACATCACCCGGTCGCGGAAGCGGTCGTAAGGCACGGGGATGTCGTCGCCGGCAACCAGCAGCCCGGCCTCGACCATGTCCTCGGTCGAAATGCCCTGGGAGCCCAGGAATTCCTTCAGCGCGAAGCGTTCCGGCGGCGCATAACCCAGGCGGAACTGCAATTGCGTGGCCGGCGAGATCGCGCGGTCGGCGAGATAGCCGCGGGCTTTGGCCCCGTTCCGCGAGGCCAGCGTGTCGGCGAAGAATTTGGCCGCGAGTTCCATCACATCATGCAGCGTCTTGCGGCGCTGCTCGTGACGGGCGGCATCCGGCGTCACCGCCGGCAGCGGCATGCCGGCCATCGAGGCCAGCCGCTCGACGGCTTCGGGGAAGGAGACGCCCTCGGTCTCCATCACGAAGTCGAAGATGTTGCCGTGCCTGCCCGAGGAAAAGTCGTGATAAAACCCCTTCTGGTCGTTGACCGTGAACGAGGGCGTCTTCTCCTGCTGGAACGGGGACAGCCCCTTCCACTCCTTGCCCGCCCTCTTCAGCCGCACGCGCTTGCCTACGACTTCCGAGACCGGAAGCCGGGCGCGCAGCTCGTCGAGGAATTGCGGAGTGAAGCGCATGGGGCGGATTTGGGGCCAGCGTGAAGGGGTCACCGATATAGTGAGCGCGGGCTCAGAGTATCAGGATTGTGGCGATTCGCCCGGTATTCACAGGTCCCTCCGGGCGCTGTTGGCCACCTTGACGGTACTGGCATCTTGCACCGCGCCCGGTTCCGCTGTTGGATAGTGGCATGTTTACGACATTTAGAGGCGGACAAAGCGGCGGCTGGCGCGTCACCTCGATCTCCAAGGTGAAGGGCGAGACATTGCCGCGCGTGGCGGCGCTGTCGATCATCGCGAGCGAGGCGATCGCGCTGCCGCTGTTGCCGTCGACCACGGCCTGGCGGCTCGCCGGCGTCATCAGCTATCTGCGCTATACGAACCGCGCGGAGAAGGAACAGCTCGACGCGCAGCAGGCCGAGCTCGGCCGGCGCGAGGCGAGCTGCGCGGCGCTGATCCCGATCCGGAAGACGGTGGCGTGGTGGAATCTGACGCCGGAAGAGCGGCGCGAGATCTTCGAGGACAAGTCGCACCACATCGCCGGCACGCTGAAATATCTGCCCGCGATCGCACGGCAACTGTTCCACAGCCGCGACCTCGGCGAGCCCTTCGATTTCCTCACCTGGTTCGAATTCGCGCCCGAGCACACGGCGCTGTTCGACGAACTGGTGGCGATGCTGCGCGCGACCGAAGAATGGAGCTATGTCGAGCGCGAGGTCGACATCCGCGTGCAGCGGGAGGAGTGAGGCGGCTTACAGCTCCAGGAACCGGCCCGAGGCGATGCGCGACAGGTGCGCGAGCGGCCAGTTGTAGACATAGGTCCACGCTTCGGCCGTGGTGCCGTCGGCCAATGTGAGCGGCAGCATCTGGCGGACATATTCGGTCGGCTGCGGAAAACCCTCGCCGCAGGCTTCATACATGTCGAACTCGCGTAACAGTTCGTCCGGAACACGCAGGCGAAACAATTCGCCGTGCACGATGTCGGCGGGATCGTCGGAGAGCTCGAGCGCGGGATAATGCGCCACCCGGTAGAGCCGGCCTTGGCAGCGCGCCTCACTGATGAAATCGGCATTGCCCGAGAGCAGCCGCGCCATCGGATGGTCGAAGCCGCGCATCAAGGTGCCGTAGACGAAGAGACGGTCGGAGATCATGGCTTTCTATGTCATTGCGAGCGGAGATTAAGCCGCCGCCACCTCTTCGCTAATCACGATGAATTTGGCCAGCGTCATGCGGCCGAAGCTCGTGGTCAGCGCGACGTCGGCGGCGTCGCGGCCGGTCGCCATCAGGATGCGGCCGATGCGCGGCATGTTGTGGCGGGCGTCGAACGTGTACCACGCGCCGGAGAGATAGGCCTGGAACCAGCCGGAGAAATCCATCGGCGCGGGGTCGGGCGGCACGCCGATGTCGCCCATATAGCCGGTGCAGTAGCGCGCGGGGATGCCCATGCAACGGCAGAAAGTGAGCGCGAGATGGGCGAAGTCGCGGCAGACGCCGGTGCGGCTCTCGTAGACATCATGCGCCGACTTCATGTGATGGGCGTGCTGATAGCCGAAGGTGACGTGATGGTGCACGAAGGCGACGATCGCCTGCACCCGCGCCCAGCCGGGCGGCGTGTTGCCGAACAGCGACCAGGCGATGTCGGTGAGCTTGTCGGTCTCGCAATAGCGGCTCGGCATCAGATAGAGCAGCATCTCGTCCGGCAATTGCTCGATCGCAATCTGCTGCGCGCTCGGATTGACGATATCGGGCAGGCCGGAGTCGCGCACCAGCGCGTGGCCGCGCAAGGTCACGCCACCGGCGGGCGCCACCAGCCTGCCGCAGACATTGCCGAAACTGTCGCGATAGAAGCCGATCGGGACATTGGGCTCGGCTATGATGGTCTCGGTGCCGACGATGTCCTGGAAGCGCGAGGGATGGATCGAGAGCATCATCACCATCGGCGTCGACTGCGCGGCCGCATAGGCAATCTCGAAGCCGACCTTGATCTCCATCCTCGCTCCAATCCTTCTAGCGATGCGAACCCGTCATGCCGGCACGACGTCCCTCTCCTCCTCGCCGACCGGCTCGACGGTGATCGCAACTTCCATGTTCACGAACGCTTCCGCTGCGCCGAGATAGACGCCGTGCAGCGGGATCGCCTGGCGCGGATCACGGGCGACGGCGACGCGGATCAAATCGCGCGTGCCGACGATGCCGTTGGTCGGATCGAACTCGATCCAGCCTGCGCTCGGCAGATAGACCTGGACCCAGGCATGCGTCGAGCCGCCGCCGACATGGAAGCTGTCCGAAGGCGTCGAGAGATAGCCCGACACGAACCGCGCGGCGATGCCGAGGCGCCGCAGCGCCTCGATCATGAAAAGCGCATAGTCGCGGCAGGAGCCGGAGCCGGTCTGCAGCGTATGAAGCGGATGCTGCGTGCCCTGCTCATGGCGCTTGCGATAGTCAAGACTTTCACGGATGCCATGGGTCATGCCGCTCAGGATCTTGAACGTCGGCGTCGGCGCTTCGGCATCGAGGAACTGCCGCGCCCAGGCCGAAATCTCGCCGTCCGGATCGGCATATTGCGGCCTGACATATTGCAGCAAATCCGGAAATTCGTCCTCGTCATAGAGGAATGGATAGAAATAAGCGGGATCGTCCGGCGTCAGCGCGAATTCTTCGGCCGGATTATGGTCGACGGTGGCGGTCGAGACGAACGACAGCGTGTCCGCCCGCTCGTCGAAAGCCGCGATCGCCACACTGTTGCCGAACACATCGTGGATCCAGCGTAGCGACATCGGCTGCGGCTCGATTCTGAGATCGCTCTCGACCACGCGCAGGTCATGGCTGTCGCGCGGGCTCAGCATGATGCGGTGCTCGCCGAACGCCACTGGATGGGTGTAGCGATATACGGTCTTGTGATGAATCTTGAGTAACGGCATCGTCCGGCAATCATCGTGACTTTCGGCGGTCTAATCTATAGTGGGCGCTGCTCATTTTTAAGATCGGCGTGCCGCTTCGATAGGCAAAGTTGAGGATAAAATCTTGGACACCACGACCGGCGCGACGTTCCTGCTCACGGACGAAAACACCCCGCCGGTCCACGAACATAATGCCGATGGCCGCTCGCCGTTCCTATTGACCTGCGACCATTATGGGCGGCTGATCCCGCGCGGGCTCGGCGATCTCGGCCTTTCCGAAAACGAGCTGACGCGGCACATTGCCTGGGACATCGGGATCGCCGAAGTCGCCGAGCAGCTTGCAACGCAGCTCGACGCGCATCTGGTCGCGCAGCGCTACTCGCGGCTCGTGATCGACTGTAACCGCCCCCCGCATGTCGCAAGCTCGATCCCCCTGATCAGCGAAGCCATCACGATCCCCGGCAATGAAGGATTGACGCGCGAAGCCGCACAGGCGCGGCGGCAGGCGATCTTCGATCCCTATCACCGGCGGATCGGCGAGATCATCGACCAGCGGCTGCACGCGGGCAAGCCGACGGTGCTGGTGTCCATGCACAGCTTCACGCCTGTTTATGCCGGGATCGCGCGTCCCTGGCATATCGGCACGCTCTATCACCGCGACACCGTGCTGCCGCCGCTGCTCTTGAAGCATTTGCGCAGTGAAGGCGACCTCGTGGTCGGCAACAACGAGCCCTATGCGGTCAGCGACGAGACCGACTACACCATCCCCTTTCACGCCGAGAGGCGCGGCCTGATGAACACGGGAATCGAGATCCGCCAGGACCTGATCACCGATCAGGCCGGACAGAAGGCATGGGCGGACAGGCTGGCCCGGATCCTTGCCGAGATCGAAGCGACGTTAAGTGCGGAGAAGCTGGTCTAGTCTAGCGCGGATCCTGATAAAACCAACGGTGCCCGCTTGGCGAATGTTCCGGACATTCGGGCTTTACAGCGGACGTTCGCGCACGGAAACGGTCGAAGGTGTCCCGCCACTAACTAAGCACGATCCACAATTCTAGCGATTAGGTCGGGGATACAGGCTAGTCCCCGCGATACCTTGTCGACTGCCTTCGGTCTGCAACTGCCCTACACAGAATGATGGCAAGGGCTTACTTGAGCCACACAAGCAACGGAACAGATGCCCGACCGGTGCACGACAACGTCCCCTCGTAAGCGCGCGTTTTGCTGGCGGTATACGAACAGCGAGCGCCGTCCAACACCATCTCGGCTGTCACCTGCGCATCCGGGCCAGCGAGTTGCAGCCGTATCTCTCCGGCTCGTTCCTCTGGTCCGTCCTGAGTGCAGATCCCCACGTGCTTCATCTTCAGCGGGCCGGAAAATTCCTTGCGAGGGCCCGACCCGCTTTCGATGAGATTGCCGGTCAGCTCCCATTCGCCCAGCACACCGGCCTGACCAAGGAACTCCATGGCTCCGAGCTTCGGCACGTCGCAAAGACACAGTGCAACGGCGCCGAGCATGGCCGCCCCACCATGGCGCCACATCCTGCGCAGCATCAGAGTTTGCTTCCGGTTGTCTCTCGCATTTCTATCAGCTCGGGTCGCGATACATCGGCATCAGCAGTGAGCCGAGCAATCTGCACCGCACATTCTCGGACCTTTGCTTGATCGCCGGACGCCTTGGCGCTTTTGCTCACCCCGATATACGTCACGAGCCGATTAGGCTCCTTCTTGAGCACGGCCTCATAGGCGGCAAGCGCTTCCTTGGCCATGCCGCGGTCGAGCAACATTGCGCCATAGAGCTCGCGCGCCGGCGCCAGCGGTCCCGGAGTGACGGGATGTTTCTCGGTCCTGTCTTCCGCGTCCGCAGCGGCACCCATCGCATTGAGCGCCTCGTCGTACCGGCCTTCGGCGTACAGCACCCAGGCGCTCGCGACCTGCCGCTGGATGTCGACGATGTTGGACCAGTAGGCATCCTTTGCCTCATTCAGTTTGTCGCGCAACTCGACGAGCTTGGCGATGTCGGCCTTGGCGGCAGCCGTGTTATCGGACCGCGCGGCGCCGACCGCCCGCGCAAAATAAGTAATCGCATCTACATAGGGATATTTGGTCGGCCGCAGCTGGAGCGCGGCCGCCGCCTTCCAGTCGCCGCGTTCGAACACATAGCGAGCCTGGCTCGCCGCGACCGCGTAAGGGCCGGGGAACCGCTCGAGCTTGAACTCAAGCTTGGCGAGTTCGTCGACCACCGCGCGCGCTTCCTTGTCCTCGGCCAACTGGAGATAGGCATAGACCAGATAGTCCATCGCGTGCGCTTGGTCGTGCTGTTCGCCGTCCTCCTTGGCGATGCGCGCGGATTCCTGGTTCGAGGCAATCGATTCCTTCCAATGGCCGACGCGGGTAAAGATATGCGATGGCATGTGCTGGGCGTGCGGCGCGTGAGCCGCGATCTTTGCATAGCGCCTTGCCGCATCGAGGCCTTTTTCCGCGAGTGCCGGATAGTCGTAGAGGTGGATAAGATAGTGGGCGACGCCCGGGTGCTCGGGCTGGCGCTTGAAGATCGGCTCCAGCAACGCCGCACCTTTTAGCTGGTTGGCATATGTCTTGTCGGTCGGGGACGCTGCGACGTTGAGCGTGATCGCGTACGCGATCTGCGCCTCGTCATCGTACGCATAGCGTGTCGCGACCTGCTCTTCCGCCGCAAGATACCTCTGTACCCGTGTGCGATGGTCGACCTTGTCATAATCGACGTACATCGCGGCGATCGCATCGATGTAATCCCGTTCGCGCTGCGTCTTGGCGCCGAGCGTCTGGCCTTCTTTCACGACTTCGAGACCAAGAGGAAGACTGTCCGGCGGCGGCGGCGCATGCGGGTTATAGAGATAGCTGAGCGCAATCCCCCAGTAGGCGATGGCGCATTGCGGGTCTTCCTTGAGGGCCTCCTCGAAGGTGCGTCTCGATGCGCTGTACCAGAACGAGTGCTGATACAGCATGCCGAGATCGAACAACTCCTGGGCCTCCGGGTTGCAGGACGTGGCAAAATGCACTTTGCCCAGTCGTTGTTCAGCAGATTGTGAGTCAGCAGGTTGCGAAACGGTCGCGGCAACCAGGCCAACGACCACTGCGAGGGGAAACCGTTTCATGGACCCACTCCGTGCCGTTGATGGAGACCAGAAGAATATCACCTTTCCCGAATAACCGGAACAAGATAGGCCTTGTTCTGGGGTAATCACGTCCGAGTTGGGTCACTCGCGTCATTTTTGGCCGATTCGCCGGATGTCTGCTTATCCCCTGGCAGCGGCGGCATAGCGGACATCCTGCAACCGCCGCTTGGGCCAAAAGCGGCTGTCGCGGGCTTCGAAGCTCGTATCAACAGGCTGTGGGGCGCGGTACCTAACACACATAGCGCGCCACTTCGGCGAGGCTGAATGGCGGCATACGGTTCACTATCCCGCCCAAGTGTGCGGACGCGTTCGTGGCTCATAGGTCACCGGCTCCAAGATTGCGACGGCGCGGCAGTCCTGTACCCTTCCGACAACCCGGCCGATGTTGTACGCTGATTAGACGGACATTGGGTTAGTCCGCGAGCTGCCAACGGGACGTGCCGAAATCCCTATTTAGTATTGGCAGCACACATGCTGTCGGCAGGTGTCTCACCTTAATAGACCGACGCTCCTTTTTGCCGGTGCTTTTTGCGTTCGCAATCGCTGGTCGTGCGCGCCAGTACGACCGAATAATTTTTGCAATGACCAGGGAGTAACGTCATGAAGACGCGCTATTCAGTAACATTGGCGATGCTTGCGGGCTTCGGGCTCGGTGCGATAGCGGTTCAAGGACTTAATGCCCAGGCTACGCCGCCAGTATATCAAGTCGTTGAAATTGAGCCCTCGGACATGGAGACCTACCTGAAGGACTACGTCCCGAAGGCGCAGGCCGCTATCAAATCCGCCGGCGGCAAGTTCCTCGCCGCTGGAGGCAAAACCACAACCATCGAAGGAGAGCCGCCGAAACCGCGCATTGTTATCCAACAGTGGGACAGTGTTGAAAAAATCAAAGCTTATCGCGATTCAGCGGCGTTCAAAGAACTCCTACCACTCCGCAACAAACTCGCGAAGTTCCGCAGCTTCGCCGTCGAGGGGCTACCGCAATAACTAAAGCGCGATGAGATGAGGATGAATCATCATCGCGCTTTAGGTTATTGTTTGAGCATGATCTTTTCGGAAAATCGCTTCACACTTTTCCGGATCATGCTCTAGCAATCGGCGTCCAAGATTGAAGGCCGCCTTAGCTGGCGGCCTTCATCACGGAGGCGTCTAAGGGTCCAGAACCGGACATCACCTGGCAAAGGGCAGAAGTGGCGCCTTGATTGTGGTAGCGGGCTCAAGCTCGACGTGGCCATGCAGGCAGGACCGCAGGGTTTCGATCTCCGGACAATCCGAGGTGCCAAGCGGGCCGATCAGGAAGCCGCTTTCCAGAGGCTCGCACCTGTAACCCGGATAGCGCTGCAACCTTTGCGCGATCACGACATCGACCTTGCCCTCGAGCAGCTCGTGCAGACCCGCCGGCTGGCTGAGGCGAATGGCTACCTGCGGCTGGGCCACGCGGAACTGCGCCAGGCGCGTCCGCAACCCATCAACGACGAAACTCGCATGTACCCCAATATGCAACAGACTAGTGACGCCTTCAGGCCTGAGTTCGGCAGTGGCGTCGGCGAGGCAACGAAACGCCTGGCGTACTCGCATCAGATAGGCTTCGCCGGGAGAAGTCAGGATTACCTGCCGCGTCCGCCGCTCGAACAGCTGCACCCCCAGCCGCTCCTCCAGTAGGCGGACTTGCTGGCTGACGGCACCGGCAGTGACGTGCAGCTCGTGGGCGGCCTGCTTGAAGCTGAGATGCCGGGCGGCGGTCTCAAAGGCGCGCAGGGCATTGAGTGGCGGCAGCAGATACGTCATGGCCGGCTCCGAGCTAAGCGGTAGGGCCGCAGGGTGCATGAGTTTCGCTCGTTCTACAAAACAGAAATCCTGCTTTGTCGCTGCTGAAGGCGGGCCGTACCTATGGCGGACTTACACGCAGACATCGAGGAAACCAAGCGCAGTGCCGCCTGAAATGCCGTCGATCGAGACTTCATATTCCTGGATTCGCCTCGTCGCCTCCATCACCCTCAGCACATTGGGCTGCGTGGGCATGTGGTCTCTGGTCGTGGCGTTACCAGCCGTGCAGGCTGATTTCAACGTGCCTCGCGCCGACGCGACTTTGCCCTACACACTCACAACCATCGGCTTCATGATCGGCGGCATCATTGTCGGCCGATTGGCAGATCGATTCGGCATCTTGCCACCCCTGGTCGGGGGCACGATCCTGATGAGCCTCGGCTATGTCCTTACGGCCTTCGCTCCGAGCCTGCCCGTCTTTGCGGTTGTTTCTGGCGCCACCATCGGCCTCGGCGGCGCAGCGAGCTTCGCGCCCCTGGTGGCCGACGCCTCGCTGTGGTTCGATCGGCACCGCGGCCTCGCCATTTCCCTGGCTACTGCTGGCAGCTCTCTTGCCGGCGTGGTCTGGCCACCAATCGTCCAACATTCCATCGCTGCGGTCGGTTGGCGGCAGACCCATGTCGGCATCGGCATATTCTGCCTGGCAACGATGCTGCCGCTCGCGCTGGTTCTGCGGCGGCGGCCGACATCCCACAAGGCTGCGCTCGAAGCGGCGAGCACCGGCAATACCAACCAAGCCATCGGCCTGGCTCCGAGTGTCACCCAAGGTCTGCTGGCCTTCGCAGGCCTGTGCTGCTGCGTCGCCATGTCGATGCCGCAAGTCCACCTGGTCGCCTACTGCGGCGATCTGGGATACGGCCCTGCGCGCGGAGCCGAGATGCTGGCGGTCATGCTCGGCTTTGGTGTGGCGAGCCGTCTGATCTTCGGCTGGGTGTTGAACCTCATCGGTGGCCTGCCGACCTTGCTGCTGGGCTCGGCGATGCAGGCCATGGCACTCGCGCTTTATCTGCCGTTCAACGGGCTGGTCTCACTCTACGTCATTTCCGCTGTTTTCGGCCTGGCGCAGGGTGGCATCGTGCCGAGTTATGCGGTGATCATCCGTGAGCTGTTCCCGGCGCAGGAAGCCGGCTTTCGCGTCAGCCTCGCCATCTCGGTCACTCTCGCCGGCATGGCGCTGGGGGGCTGGATGGCCGGCGCGATCTACGACTGGACCGGTTCCTACGCAGCGGCGCTGGTCAATGGCATCGCCTGGAACATCGTGAATATGGCGATCGCAGTCTGGCTGCTACACCGCAAGCGTCAGTGTGCTGTCGTCGCCTGTGCGGCGACCTAGACTGTACTTGCGACCTAGCCCGCGCGGTGAATACACGATCAAGAACGCTTGCGTTCAGAGGCGCAAATGCTCGGATCAAAGGCTGCAAAGACCGCAGGGACGTTTCCCTGTGCGAAGTCCTCGTAGGCTTTGCGAATAATCATCGCATTTGATCTGGTCATTGGCTTCTCCCTTGTGCTGGCTCATCTCCATTGCCGCATCCATCCGCCCTCTCGACCCAAGGTACGCTCTGCCTCGTTTATGGCGGGAATGCGGAAGGGGCGTAGGCGCGCCCCAATGTCCGGACGTGGCCCTTGTCAGACTCGCGGGTCCGACCGAATGTCCGCTTTGCGCCAAGAGCTGCTCTCCCCGTCGGGTCGCATTATGACCCCGAGCCGACCTTCACGATTCGGCCGCGTACGTTCTGCCTTTCGTCAAGCAATCCATAAATCCTGCGATCACTGCCCCCACTCCACCTCGCCCAAAGCACCCATCGGAATCTTGAGATAGCGGTGACCGTTGCTCTCGGGTTCCGGAAGTCGGCCCCCACGGATGTTGACCTGTAGGGCGGAGAGGATGAGCTTCGGCATCGGCGAGCTCTCGTCCCGTGCTTTACGGAGAGCGACGAACTTTGACTTACCCACTCCCGCGAGGTGGGCATTTCGCGTCTTCTGCTCTGCGACCGTACTTTCCCAGCGGGGCGCACGACCATCGGGCTGATAATCATGACCGGTAAAGATGCGCGTTTCCTCCGGGAGGGCAAGGATGGCCTGCAGCGAATCCCAGAGCTGCTCCGCATTGCCGCCCGGGAAATCGGCGCGTGCCGTGCCGGAGTCGGGCATGAAGATCGTGTCATGCACGAAGGCGGCGTCGCCAATCACGTAGGTGATCGACGCCAGCGTGTGGCCTGGTGAAAAGAGAACGCGCGCGTCGAGCGAGCCGATAGTGAAGCGCTCGCCGTTCTCGAAAAGATGATCCCACTGCGAGCCGTCGGTCTTAAGCTCGGGCCAGTTGTAGATGGACTGCCACAGAAGCTGGACATCGACCACATGTGCGCCGATCGCGGTCGGCGCGCCGGTCTTCTCATGCAGATAGTGAGCGGCGGAGAAGTGGTCGGCATGCGGATGGGTATCGAGAATCCACTGTACGGTCAGTTTCTCCTCCGCCACGTAGCGCAGGATGGCATCGGCGTTCACCGTGGCGACAGAGCCCGATTTTTCATCGAAATCCAGGACGGGATCGATGATCGCGCATTGTCCGGTCGCAGGATCCGACACGACATATTGCACGCTGAAAGTGCGCGGGTCGAAGAAGCCCTTTACGCGCGTCCGCCGCTCAGCCTCGCGTGCTAGCCATTGGGCGGCAACCGAAAGATCGACGCCCCATTGCCCGCCGAGTGCGGGCAGATTCTCGCGGGCCAGGCGCCCATCCAGCACCTCGCCGATGGCATGCAGGTTCGCGGAGCGGATACCGCTTCTGCAATGCGCGAAGACGGGGCCGGTGCTCTCGGACACCGCCTTCTGGAAGGACCGCACATCGGCTTCGGTGATCGTCGTTGCAGTCACGGGTATGAAATGGAAGGCCATGCCTCCCGCCTCGGCTGCCTGTCGCTCAGCCGCGGGGCTCGGCTGGTCCGGGTGTTCGCCGCCCGGCCGGTTGCTGATGACGCCCTTGAAACCGGCCGCGGCAAGATCGGGGAAGGCGCCGAGCTCCGGCTGGGGAGCAATGAAGAGCTTGTCGGAAATCTGCGTTGCGGACGCAACCGGTGTTACGGCGTCGGTCATTTCACCCTCCTGAGGGTACGGCCGAGCATCATTCGGCCGCTGCTATAAGTCTTCGAGCGTCAGGCAAAATGCCCCGGTCATGGAGAGCCGTCTGTGACGCCAGGGAGCTGCCGTAGAGGTGCGAGGGGGGCGAGCGGCAGGAGTTCGAACTGCATGAGGTGCGCCTGCCCTAGCGGCAGGGCTTCCAGCATCGCATGGGCTTCCTTGGGGTCCTTCGCGTTGAGGAGGAAGACAACGCCGTTCCGGTCGGCGAGCGAGAACCACTGTTCGATCTTGCCGGCCAGATAGAGCTTCACAGTCTCGCGGACCTCGGTAGGCAGAATGGCGCGAACGGAGGCAAGGCTGGTGCCCGGGGTGATCGTGCCGATCGCCAGGATGCGGGTGGTCGGCGCGGCGTATTGCTGAGTCTGCGCTTGGCCAGGCATGGTGGCGGCTGTCCAGGCCAGTCCGGCCGCAAGTGCGGCCCACAGCGTTCGTTTCATGGTGAGTCTCCTGCGATCAGGGAGCGCACGCCCGGCCACCAGGGACCGGGCGTCGCTTGTAATCAGGCATTGAGCATGATGCGGGCGGCTTCCTCGGCGGCGTCGATCTGCGGCCAGTGCCCGGCGTCTAGCGCATGGAGCGAGGCTTTTCGGAGCTGAGCCTGGAGGAACGCCGCTGTCGAGAGATGCAGGTAGGGGTCGTTGCGGCCCCAGATGAGCTGCACGGGCACCTCCGCGCGGCGCAGCGCCACGATACGCCCGGTATTTGCAGCAACCTCGTCCTTCAGCTGGCTGGTCATCTGCGCGAATGCGACGGCAGCGCTCGGCTGCTGGCGGAAGTTGGCGTCGATCAGCGGCCCAAGCAATTCCTGGTAGCGCGTCTGGCCTGCCGCCGCATCGCCCAGCAGCAACTGGCGCTGGAACTCGATCAGCCAGGCGAATTGCTGCGGGCTCGCCAGGAAATGGTGCGCCAGCGCTTGCAGCGGTTTGTGCGAGAAAATTTCGATTAACTCCGGCACGAGAAGGCCAGGCGCCTCGCCGTAGAAGACGTTCATCAGCACGACGGATGCGACGCGCTCGGGATGTAGGAGCGCTAGGTTGAGGGCGGCCGGCCCGCCGGCGTCATGGCCGACCAGCACAACGCGGTCGAGCTGCAGGGCATCGAGCACCGCTTCGACGTCGCCGCGCTGCTGGGCGAAACTGTACTGTGCACCCTCCGGCTTGTCGGAGGCGCCGAAGCCGAGGAAGTCCACGGTGATGGCCCGGCGGCCGCCGGCGACGAGGTGCGGGATGAGATCGTCGTAGATGTGCCCGTTATCCGGGAAGCCGTGCAGCATCACGAAGGCAGGGCCGTTACCGGCATAGTCCCGCACATAGATGTTCCCGCCAGCGGTGGGCACGCGGCGTTGGGTGAAAGTGGTCATTTGCTGTCTCCATTGTCTGGCGCGGAAGGCCGTCCAGCCTCCACCGCGCGGTTCATTTCTTTTGTGCGAGAGGTCCGGATTACGCTGCCTGGCCGTAGCGAGCCGCTGCATGCTGGCGGGAGAGGTTGGGGCCAAGGCGGCTGCGGGCGGCATCGAAGCTGTCCCAATCGGCGCGGTCCGGCAGCGAGGGGATGGTGACATCTTCGCCCATGTCGAGGCCGGCGAGCGCAGCGTCCACCAGCTCTTCGGCTTCCATCACCATTTTGGCCGGCAGGGACTCGCCGGCGGGACCCCAGAAGGCGGTGCGGGTGGCGCCCGGAAGCACGGCCTGGACCTGCACGCCTCGGGGCGCCATTTCTTGGCGGAGCGAGATCGTGAGGTTCAGGATATAGGCCTTAGTGCCGCTATAGGCGCCGCTGAAAAGCTCCGGCGCTAGGGCGAGCGCCGAGGATATATTGACGATGGTGCCTCGCCCGGCGGCTGAAAAGGCGCTGGCAGCGGCGGCGGCCAGTCGGGTCGGCGCCGCCACGTTCACGTGGATCATGCGGTCCAGCGCATCAATATCGGCATCTGCGAGGCCCGGGGCGGCGCCAATGCCGGCATTGTTGACCAGCATGGAGATGGCGCTGTCTGTGCGCAGTCGCTCTTCTACGCGTCGGAGATCGGCCACCTTGGTCAAATCCGCGCGGATCGTCTCCACGGCAACACCATGGCGGGTGGTGGATTCGGCTACTGCGGTCAGCCGGCCGGCATCTCGGGCCACCAGGATCAGGTCGTAGCCGCGGCGGCCCAACCGATCGGCATAGACGGCGCCGATGCCGCCGGATGCTCCAGTGATCAGGGCGGCTTTGCGGGTGGAGGTATTCATCTTCGGCTTCCTTTCGGTGTTTCGATGAAAAGGAAGATAGACCCTCCTATCGGGCGCGATAATCATCTAAGATTGGCAATCATTTTCCTGTAGATTGGCACAATCATGGATCGGTTGGATGCGATGTCGACCCTGCTCGCGGTGGTGGAGACTGGGAGTTTCTCGGGCGCATCTCGCAAGATGCGGGTGCCGGTGACAACCGTGAGCAGGCGCGTTGCGGAGCTGGAGGCGCATCTGCGCACCAAGCTGCTGCAGCGCACGACGCGAAAGGTGAAGCTGACAGATGCCGGTGCACCCTATGTCGTGGCCTGCCGCAAGGTGCTGGAGCAGATCAGTGAGGCGGAGCGTAACGCGGCGGGCGAGTACCAAAGCCCCCGCGGCGAACTAACGGTGACGGCGCCCCTCGTGTTCGGGCGGATGCATCTCGTGCCTATCATCGCCGAGTTCATGACGCAGTTCGTCGATGTCCGGCTGAACTGCCGGTTCCACGACCGCAATCTCGATCTGCAGGACGAAGGCATCGACGTCGCGGTCCGCGTCGGCCCACTATCGGACAGCCGCTGGCGCGCCCGGCGCGTCTGCACCGTTCAGCGTGTCGTCTGCGCAAGCCCCCACTATCTTGCGCGGCGCGGCGAGCCCCTCACGCTCGCCGATATCAATACGCATGACTGCGTGAGCTTCCATGGTCTTGATCCGCCGGGAAGCTGGTTGTTCCCGACGTCAGAAGGCACCGCCTCAGTGCCGATCCGCTCCCGCATTATGTTCGATACAATCGAATCGGCGATTGATGCCGGCATTGCGGGAATGGGGCTGATCCGCGTCCTCTCCTACCATGTCCGCCCCGCCATCCGCTCAGGCCTCCTGCGAGAGGTGCTGGCTGAGTTCGCGCCGCCGGAGGCGCCGGTACAGATCATCCATCGCCATGACGAGCTGGTGCCGCTGAAGGTGCGCGCCTTCATCGATTTCAGCGTGCCGCGCCTGGAGACACTACTGGCGTTGTAAATTTCATAAGCTCTGCCCCCAGCACGTCTATCCATGGAATATGCTCGTGGTGCCCGCTTTCGAAGCGGTGCGAAGTCCGTTGACTTCTTCAGTTCGACTTCGAGAGCCTTCAGGCGGCCTTCTGCTTTGCGCACCACTTCCGTTATTGGCCCTTCTCAGACTCGCGGGTCCGACCGAATGTCCACTTTGCGCCAGGAGTCGCCCTCCACGCCAAGTCGCACTTTGACCCAAAGCCTCCTCTCGGGGCCGGCTCTGCTCACGTCAGTGCGGACATTGGTCAGGACCTGCGGACCCAGGCGATGGTCGTTTCCGCCGCCGATCGGCACGTACGAGGGTGAATCGATGCCGCTCTCGGACTTTTGCTCATCCCCAGCGCGGTCGCGGCCTGGCCCGATTCAGCAGGTCACGTGAAAAAGGCCGATCTTCTTCGCATGCGAGCTGTTGAACGTGTGAATCGCCTTGGGCGTCGGCTGCAGCAGGACAGTGCAGCCCTTTCTCGCAAAATACGCGTCAGCTTCCGGCGATAGATGCACATTGCCGAACTGGCCCGAGCCCAGAATGAGCTGCTCACATCCCTTCTCGAAGACGAACTTCGCTTCGTCCTTCGAGAGGACATGCGAGGTGCCGTAGTACTTCTTCGACAGCTTCTTCTTCCGCCTTGCCACTTCGCCGGACAGACGAATGATCACGTCGTGTTCATAGGTCTCTCCGTCAATCGTGATGGTGCCGAATGTGGTGCGTTCGATCTTCATGGACTGACCTCCTCATGATCTCGACACGAGGCCCCGACCCGGCAGACGAGCCTTATTCTACCTGATTGTATCAAGCAGTGCGTGGGTACTTGCGATGTCGCACGCGCGTCCCAGACCGTCCTGCAGCCTGGCGAGCCGCGCCACGCCGCACTTGGCGGGCGCTGATGATGGGGTACTGCGATGCGGTGGCTGCGCCTGATCCCAAGAGCAGACTTTTCGCTTGTTATCGGTCTCTCAGAACCTCAGCGTGAAGCGTCCCTTGACCATGTTGTTGGTGTCGGTCTCGGCAAGCTGGCCGGCATAGAAGATCGAGAGCGAGGTGTTGGCGCTAAACGCCATGTCGAGGCCCGCCTCGATGAGCGCCGCATCGCTGGCGATGGGCACCCCGGAGATGGCGAAGGGCGTCGTGCCGGGGCCGAAGGCGAATAGCGCCTCCGGCGTGATATCGCCGAAGGCGTGCTGCCAGGCGAGCGTGCCCTTGAAGGCCGTGGGGATGGGGCCGAGGAGGAAGGGCACGCTGATGCGGGCACCCAGGGTGGAATAGGTCACGCCCTCGCTGCCGCCGTAGCCGGTCAGCGCGGAGGAGCCGCCGATCTCGGTGAGGCCGCTGAGATCCACGTTGACGTAGGCCAGCCCTGCGAACGGCTCGAGGCTCACGCTGGCGGAGGAGAGCCCATAGCCCACCTCGCCGAACACCTGACCCGTGCGGGCCGAGGTGTCGGCGGAAAGCGCATTATAGAAGCCGGGGAAGACCACGCTGCGGTCCGCGCTGATGTCCGCCCAGCTATAGGCCCCGCCGAACCGCACCCCCAAGGCCCCGAAGCTCGTTCCGCCATAGACCGCCACATGGGCATTGTCGCTGGAGAAGGACGAGGAGCGCGCATCCACGTGGTAGTTGGACGAGGAGTAGCCGGCGGCGAAGCCGAGGCGCCAGTCGCCTGTCCCGCCGGAGAAGGTGCGGTCATAGCCGACGATGATGCCGGAGACATCGCCGGAGATAGTGGCGGCATTGCCGTTGCCGTCGATCCGGCCCCAGGCGCCGAAGCCCTGGGCCCAGAAGGCGTTAGGCGTGCCCGGCAGCTCGATGACGGCGGCACCGGACGGGGCTTTGGCGGCATAAGCGAGCGGCGCGGCAGCGGGCGCCGCCACCGGCATCCGGGCCCGGTCCAGCACCGCCCGGCGCAGGATCAGGCTCTCGTCCTGGAGAACGGACATGGCCGAGGGATAGACCTCGCCGGAAAGCGCATTGAACACGCCGGGCACGCCGGAGACCGGCAAAGAGACGATGGCGTTGAACAGCGTGTTGCCGATCCCCAGAGCCTGGGCGGCATTGGCCACGGCAAACTCGTTGGCCGTGGTCGCATAGGAAGCGAAGCGCGGGCTGGAGCCGCCACCGCCGCCACCGCCTCCCCCAGCATTGCTTCCGTCGTCATAGACCAGCGTCAGATAGACGTTCTGGGCGTCGTAACTGAGGGTCGGGGTGAGGAAGGCGAAGTCGGAGGACACCGAGCCGAAGCTGCCGCTCACTGCCCTGGAGGTGGTGAGGATGGCATAGGTGGTGTTGGGGCCATAGACGCCAGGCACGGCGAGCACCTGAACGCCGGCGCCAGTGTTGATGCTCACCGCCCCGGTCGAGGTGATGAGGTCGTGCTGGCCCTGGGGCGTCACATCCACCTGATAGATGGAGCCGGCATTGAAGCTCACGGCGCCGTTCACCGTGAGGCTGCCGGGCGAGTTGCCCGGCGCCACCATGCCACCGCTGCCCACCGACAGAGCGCCGATGGTGCCGCTGCCCTTCAGCAGGCCGCCGGAGAGCACGTTGACCGCTCCGGTTCCCGCCGCCGTCGAGTTGCCCAGAACCAGCGTGCCGGAGGACACCGTGGTGCCGCCAGAATAGCTGTTCGCGCCCGTGAGGACGAGCGTGCCGGCACCGAACTTCGTGAGGCTGCCGGTGCCCGAAAGCACCTGGGCGATGGTGAAGGTATTCGCTGTATCCGCAATATCGAAGCCGCCGCCATTGGCGCCCAGATTAATGGCGCGGTTGGTGGAGGTGAATGCCGTTCCCGTCACCTGCAGCGTGCCGCCATTCAGCGTTATCCCGCCCGATGGGGCGCCAAGATTTTCGTTGGCAGAGACTGATACGCTGCCCGCTTCGATAAGGGTGCCACCCGAATAAGTATTCGGACCGCTGAGCACCAGCGTTCCGCTGCCGTTCTTTACCAGTGTGCCGCCACCGTCGACGATGCCTGTGAGGGTGAGCTGCGCATCTGTGAGGAATGTGCCGCCACCGCTGCCGAGGGTCACGTTGCGGCTCATGGAAAATGCCTGAGTGTTCTCCAGCGCACCGCCATCGAGGGTGAGCCTCGCGGCGGCACTGCCGATGCTCTCGCTGGCGGCGACGGAGAGCGTGCCACCTCTCACCGTGGCGCTGTTGAAGGCGTTGTTGCCGGAGACGATCCAGGTTCCGCCATCCACCACGAGCGCATTGAAGCCCACATAACTGCCGTCGTATTGGCCGGTGCCCGCGCCGAACAATTCCAGCGTCTTGGGACCGGGACCGGACAGGAGGCCGGCAGACACCGTGCCGTTGATGATGGAGGTCGTGCTGATCTTCAGCGTGACGTCGTAGCCGCTCAGCTCCACATTTCCATTGATGGTGCCGGTATTGATGAGAGTGGATGTGCCGTTGCCTTGCTGGGTTATCGCCATGCCGAGGGGACCCGTCCCCTCTATGGTGCCGTGGTTCTCGATGGCGATGGTGCCGGTACCGATGTTGGCGCTTATGCCGGCTCCACCGCGGATGAGGCCGCCGACACCGTTGGTGATCGAGGCGCCGCTCCCGTTCACCCGGATGCCGTCGCCCTGAGGCAGCGTCGCGCCATTGAGTGTCGTGCCCAGGCCGCCCTGCCCTCCGGCTCCCCCTTCGATGGAGCCGGAATTGGAGAGGCTGTTGCCTCCGGCCATGAGAACGCCAGTTCCTCCAGCCCCGCCCGCTCCACCAAAGCCACCTCCCGGCGAGGTGCCGCCATCCGCGCCCGTATTGCCGCCATTGCCGCCCGCTCCGCCGACAATCCGGCCCGCATTCATGAGCGTCGCATTTGCCGCGCCTTCCGGCGCTCCCAGCGTGACGCCCGCGCCGCCGGTGCCGCCGTTCCCCCCGTTGGCGCCCCGCGATATGCCTGAATTGCCGCCTATGGCTCCGGCTCCGCCCGCCCCTCCCGTAATGGCGCTCGAGTTGAGCAGCATATTGTTGGCATCGACCACGATGCCGTTGCCGCCGGCACCGCCGTTCCCGCCTTTTGATCCTGTAGCGGCGCCGTTCACTCCGCCTCCGCCCGCGCCGCCGGCGCCACCGGTGACAGATATGCCGTTGGTGAGGGTAATTCCGGTGTCGAGCCGTATGCCGACGCCGCCACCCCCACCATTGCCGCCCGCGCCCGGGAGGGCACCCGTGCCTCCCATCCCGCCGGCACCGCCGGCGCCGCCATTCATCACGGCCTGATTGGTGATGCTCGAGGGGATCGCCTCCGAGAGAATGCCTCCCGTCCCGCCCATCCCGCCGGCACCGCCAGCGCCTCCGACGGGGAATCCACTCGAACCGCCCGAGCCCGCGCCGCCGGCGCCCCCGGCATAGCTGTCGGTCCCGCTGATAATGCCGGCGCTATCTATGATGACGGTTGGCGTCCCACCGGCTCCGCCACCCGGCGTGCCTGGCGCTCCGACGAAGTCATCCGCCGAAACGGGACCTCCAAGGACGACGAGGAAAGGTAATGCCACACCGCAGGACAGGGCTGATCGCTGTAACACGCGCGCGCGGAAGCTACCGACCCTAACCCGCCCCAGCCCAAACGCACTCATCACCAATTCCCTTGTGTCGATCGACGCAGAGAATCCTTTCTAGCGGCAAGGAAGGCGGCATCATTGATCGAGCGTCCCAACGCCTGGACGCTTCACTCACCGTGACCCAGTTGGGAGATCCACCCCAGCAGCTCCGTCCTCCGCATGCCGGCCCAACTGAGGTCGAGGCTCGCAAAATGACGCCTTGCAGGGTCGGCCGCATCGCGCACGTCGCCGGGTGTCAGGCCAAAGCTGCGTTGGAAGGCGCGCACGAAGGCGGCATCGTTGGAGAAGCCGCATTCGACGGCCACATCGATGATGCGGCGCTGGCGCAGACCCGGCGAGGAGAGCAGCGAAAAGGCATGCAGCAGCCGCCGCCGCTGGATGAGCCTGACCAGCCCGCCCTCCGCCTCGAGCGCGCGATAGAGGGCCGAGCGCGAAACGTTGAACCGCGCACAGATCGTGGCGACATCGAGAGCGCCATCATCGATATGACGCTCCACATGCGAGAGCACCTCCTGCAGGATCTTCGCGTTGCGCGGATGCCGCGTTTCGTCCGCGAACTGGGCGCGGGCGCCGAATGCCTGCGCTATGAGCGGCATTGCGGCTCGAACCTCGGCCGCGCCCTCTTCGAGCGTCATGAACCGGGCCCGTCGCCAGAGCGAGAGCAAAAGCCCGCCGACAAGCCTGGCCTGCGGCGAGCCCGCCGGAAGGATGGTTCCGCCGACCGCGTCGGGTTCGCTCAACATGGGCGCCAAAAGGCGTCGCGGCACGATCAAGACCAGCGAGTGAGCGAAGCCGCCATTCGCGGGAGCCGTCGTCCAGTAGCGGCCGACATGCGTCATGTCGATGAGGCCGACGTCTCCCGGACGGACGGTGAAGCCGCGCCTTTCCGTTTCCGCGTGGGTCTGGCCTTGGAGATGGAATTGCAGTTGGTAATGATCGGCGCTGCCGCGCCTCACATGTCCTGGCGTCCGGTCATACAAGAGAGAGCTGACGCGCCCATCGACCAGAAGAGCCTGACCAAGGTGGGCCGTTGCTGTGACGTTGCCGAACTCCTCCGCCGCGCCTAGCAGAAAGACGTCCGTCAGCTCTGCCGTCAGATCGCGCATGGCGGAAAAGCCGAGGGCCGAACGATCGAGGCGTGAAGCGGAAATGATGACCCCGTCTGGCCGCGCTTCAGCGCCCCGTGGCATTCGCTGTTCCTCATGTCAAATCTCTACATGGTGTCGTCCGTTCTAGGGCGCGGACTCATAAACGCGCAACCACAACCTGATTGACGCAAGCTGGACGAAAGCAAGGTAATTGGCAGCAAGCTTATCGTAGCGCGTTGCCACCCGACGACATTGCTTGATCCGATTAAAGAAACGCTCGACCCGGTTGCGGGCGCGGCAGAGAAAAGGACTGAAGCGGATTGGACTGCTGCGGGAGCCTGAATCACGGGCGTCCAGGCAAATGCGATGCTTCCGTGCCAATTGTAGCCTCGGGGCTTTTTGGGGCAATGCGAACATCAACCGGCCAAGACGGTCATAGAGGTAGACTCCAAATGACGATTGCCTGACATTAGAGCATTGAGGGGAAGCCTATGATTTTTTGGATAGCGAGTATGGTTGGATTGGCGACCGCTTATCTCTTCGGTTCTACGCCCGCTGGCTATCTGGCAGGTAAACTGCTCAAGGGCATTGACATCCGAGAGCATGGTTCCAAATCCACTGGGGCAACGAACGTGTTGCGAACCCTGGGGAAATGGCCTGCGTTGATAGTCCTCCTGGTAGACGTGCTGAAAGGTGTGGGAGCGATCGAGTTTGCCCGCTGGTTTTATTCTTGGCTCTATGCATTGCCATCGATCACGCCACCGACAGCGCTTGATCTACAAACCTGGGTGCCCTGGGCTGTCTGCTTGGCCGGACTTGCCGTGTTGTTGGGCCATAGCCGTTCGATTTGGTTGAACTTTACAGGTGGCAAATCCGCTGCGACGGGGCTCGGCGTACTACTGGCGCTGTCTTGGCCAGTGGGTTTAGGTGCCGCCGCGGCTTTTGGCGTCGCGCTGGCTATTTCTCGGATTGTTTCCCTTGGTTCGATACTAGCGGCGCTCAGTGCGATTGCCCTCGTCTGCGGCTTGGAGCAACCGTTGCCCTATCGGTTACTGGTAATTGCAGGCAGCTTTTACGTGATTGTGCGCCATCGTGCCAACATTCAGCGGCTGCTGGCTGGGACAGAGCCGCGCCTGGGACAAGGTAGACAAGAATCGAACGCGGCATCGCAAAGTTAGTGTGTGCACTCTGGCACTGCTGAAATCGCGAACGTCATGAGCGGAGCGACGTCGTGTCCGTCTGCCACCTGAAACGCTTCGGCATATTGCGTCCGCAGACCGTTTTTACACGGCGCACACCCAAAGCCGACATTGGTGCCCTATTTCTTGATCAAAGGACATCTTGATTGAGTTAATGGTTGGAATGCCTGATCGGCAGGTATTGTGGCAAGCAATTTATAGTAGTCCCACGGGCGCTTGGACTCTTCAGGCTTCTTTACCTCGAACAGATACATGTCATGAACCATTCGGCCATCTTCTCGAATTTTGCCATTCTTGTAGAAGACGTCATTGACCGGCAACTCCCGCATTTTCTGCATCACGTCGTCGGTTCGATCCGTGCCCGCGGCCTGAACGGCTTTCAGATAGTGCAGGACCGATGAATACGTGCCGGTCTGAAGCATATTTGGCATGGCGTTCATCGTCGCGTAAAAGCGTTGCGCCCACTTTCGCGTGTCGTCGTTCATGTCCCAATACGACGCTTCGGTAAGCGTCAGCCCCTGCGCTTCCTTCAATCCAAGTCCGTGAACGTCATTAATGAAACCAGCCAGTGCCGCGAGCTTCTGGCCGCCTGCAGTCAATCCAAACTCCGCCGCCTGCTTGATCGAATTGATGGTGTCGCCGCCCGCGTTGGCAAGCGCGATGACCTTCGCTTTCGTCCCCTGCGCCGTGAGCAAGACAGACGCGAAATCGGCTGTTCCTACCGGATGTTTTGTGCTCCCCACAACACGCCCACCTAGATTGGTGACGACGTCGCCTGTATCCTTTGCGAGGCCCTGGCCAAACGCATAGTCGGCCGTCACGAAATACCAAGTATCGAATCCCTGACTGACGAGCGCCTTTCCCGTACTATTGGCGATCGCGAACGTGTCATAGGCCCAATGAACCACGTAGGGTCCGCAGACTTCATTGGTGATTCTGGTTGACCCCGGCGAGCTGAGCGCAATGATCCTTTTCTTCTCTTTAGCGATCTCAAGGACGGCCAAGGCAGGGGACGAGGACGCAACGTCGAGGATTGCATCTACCTTATCCGTGTCGAACCATTTGCGTGCGATAGTGGCGCCGATGTCGGGCTTGTTCTGATGATCAGCGGACACGATTTCGATTGGCAGGCCAAGCACCTTGCCGCCGAAATCTTCAACCGCCATCTGCGCGGCAGTGACCGCTCCCTTACCAGTAATATCGGCATAGACGCCCGACATATCCTCAATGAGCCCGATGCGGACAACGCCATCCGAAACCTGTGCGTCTTGCGCAGCGGCGGAGACGGTGCAAAGAAATAGGCTGGCAACCGCTGTCGCAAAGCAAGATAAACCGAATTCGGATTGTCTCATATCATTGACCTTTCAAGATATCGATCGGCTCAATGCGCCCATCGCAGTGAAATCGTCCTGCCGCACCGGCGTTGCCCCGCGGTTCCTCGAAGCAACCCTTGCGTCATGACCTCCCGCTTCCTCTATTCGCGAAGGCGGCCAAACCGCGCTTGGCATCATCGCTCGTGAAAGTGCGCTGACCGAGCGCAGCCTCCTGGCGAAATGCTTCCGCAAGCGGGAAATCCTGAAGCGTCAGCGCTGCTTCCTTGATCGTCTGGATCGCGATCGGGCTTAGCGCAGCGATCTTTGCGGCAAGCTCGAAGGCAAGCGGCTCGACTTGATTCGCATCGACGATCCGGTTGACCACGCCTTTAGCGAGCATGTCGTCTGCGGAAAAGCGCTCCGCAGTCAGCATGATCTCCATCGCATGCGCGTAGCCAATCTGCCTGACCAGACGCACGAGCGTGCCGCCGGCCGGCACAATGCCGTGTTTCGGTTCGGGCAACTGAAAGACCGCACCACGCGCGGCGACCCGAATGTCCGTCGCCAGCATGACCTCGAAGCCGCCGCCCATGCATAAGCCACGAATGGCACTGACAACCGGTTTGTAAAAGCCGGGAAACTTGATGTGGGCCGGATCCCAAGCAGAGATGTCAATCTTATCGGCGGCAAGTTCTGGAATGGACTCCGTAAGATCGGCGCCGACGCAAAATGCCCGGTCACCTGCCCCCGTCAACACAACTGCCCGAACCTCATCGTCAGCTTTGATTTCGAAGAATGCGCGCCCGAGATCATCATACATGGCCAAGGTAAGCGCATTCAGCTTGTCCGGCCGGTTGATTCGGACCGTCGCGACGTTCCCGTCCTTGGTGAAATCAATCGACATCAGACCGCTCCCGACGCCCTGAGACGCTCCAGCTCGGCAGGCGTTACATCCGCCAACCGGGAGAGAACCTCCGCGTTGTGCTCGCCAGGCAGTGGCGCTTTCTCGAATGATGTCTGTTTCGTCCCGGACAGCTTTATCGGGAGACCGAACATTCCGATCAGCTTGCCGGCTATCGGCACGTTGACGATCATATTGCGCGCGGCGATATGGGGGTCTTCGACCACTTCGGCTATGGTCTTGATCGCGCTAAGCGGGATCTTGTCGCCCGCCATCGCCTCGAGCTCGGCCTTGGTGTAGCGACTGAACCAACGTTCCAGCAGCGGCTTGACTTTGGTCTCTGCCACGACCCGATCGAACCGCTTCTCCATCGTATTGATCGCTGGGTCGATGGCCTGCTCCGGTTCGCCAAACAGGGCACAGGTGATCGCCCAGAATTTGTCGGTATAGCCACCGAAGAAGACGTAGCCGTCCTTACAGGCAAATTGGCCATAGGGTCGGACAAATGGATGATCATTTCCCAGTGGCGAGGCGACTTCCTTCTGGGCCGTGTATCGGACCACTGCATTCTCGGTCAATGTCAGGACGGAATCCTGCTGAGAGACATCGACAACCTGGCCGACGCCTGTTGTCTCGGCCTCTCGCAGCGCCGCCAACGTTCCAATGGCGGCATAGAGCGAGGCGGCGAGATCTCCGATGATCGTGCCTACGCGGACCGGGGGCATGTCGGCGTAGCCGTTCATGGACCACAGTCCCCCCGCCGCTTGCCCTGTGTTGTCATAAGCAGGCTTGGACGAGTTGGGGCCTGTGCGGCCGAAACCACTAATAGCGGTGTAGATGAGCCTGGGATTGATCTCCCGCAGGACGTCGTAACCGAGGCCAAGCTTGTCCATCGTGCCGGGACGGAAGTTCTCGACAAGGATGTCGGCCTTTCGGACCAGCTTCTTCAACAATGCCTTGCCGTCATCGGATTTGAGATTGAGCGTGATTCCCAGCTTGTTGCGGTTGAATTGCGTGAAGAAGGCGCTGAGTTGCTCATCGTCCGAGCCAACGAACGGAGGGAATGTCCGCGCATAG
Organism: Bradyrhizobium sp. LeoA1Lang; assembly: GCF_055413685.1. Lineage (NCBI taxonomy): Bacteria > Pseudomonadati > Pseudomonadota > Alphaproteobacteria > Hyphomicrobiales > Nitrobacteraceae > Bradyrhizobium > Bradyrhizobium sp. LeoA1Lang. The sequence goes on from NZ_JBVAPG010000043.1 coordinate 30,619, forward strand.
TCCGGCTCGCCGGGGTGCTCCACCTTGATCACGGCGGCTCCCAAGTCAGCGAACAACATCGAGCAGAATGGACCCGCAACGACACGCGTTATATCGAGAACCGTTACGTTCTCGAGAGGGCCGCCGCGCGCCTCTAGTCCACCAATCTTTTCTTCCTTGTTCACGTTATCCTCCCATCCCATACGAATTCCCGCCGACATGGCGAGTGATTTTCGTTCAAGAGCGTGAGCACCGAAGATACATTTTCATGCCCGCTCGTCGAGGCGGCATAATGCCTGCACAGAGTGGCGTGCATGGTTTCAACGTTTTACGAACGCAGCTTCTCGAGAACTTCCTTGGCGCGGTCGACACGAACATCGTGATCGGCAGCAAGCGCGGCGGCGACCTTCTCGATCTCATCGCCAGCAGCTCCGGCAACGATCGCGATGTTTCTGGCGTGAAGCGCCATATGCCCCTTCTGGATTCCTTCAGTCGCGAGCGCCCGAAGGGCCCCCATGTTCTGAGCCAGCCCAACGGCGACGGTGACCTCCGCCAGTTCCTGAGCACTCTGGACACCCAGGATTTTTAACGCGGCCCGAGCGGCTGGATGGGTCTTGGTGGCGCCGCCCACCAGGCCGAGCGCCATCGGCATTTCGAGCGTGCCGACGAGATTGCCATTGCCGTCAATCTCCCAGTTGGAAAGCGACGTATAGCGGCCGGACCGGGCCGCCCAGACATGGGCACCAGCCTCGATCGCCCGCCAGTCATTGCCGGTGGCCACAACAACCGGATCGATGCCGTTCATGATGCCTTTGTTGTGGGTTGCCGCCCGGTAGGGATCGACGATCGCGAACGCGCAAGCCTCGACGATGCCTTGAGCAACACGCGCGCCGCTATACTCGTCGGTCTGCAGCGCATCTGGTGTCACGGACACCATGACGCGGGCGATGCGCAGATCCGCGTAGTTCGAAAGAATACGGAGACGGACCGAGCCGCCCGTGATCTTTTCGATGATAGGAGCAACCGTCTCGGCCATCGTATTGACCGTGTTGGCTCCCATCGCGTCGCGAACGTCGACGATGAGATGTACGGCGAGCATCGGCCCCACTGGGGTGTGCTCAAAGACATGAACTTCAATGTCGCGACATCCGCCCCCAAGCGAAAGCAAAACCTTGTCTCTACTATTGGCTGCAGCGATGATCGCTGTGCGCTCCCTCAACACCCTTGCGCGAGCGCCATACACATCGGTCACCCCCAACACCTGCACCTGCGCTCGCATCATCGGCGCTGAACTCGACGTCTGGAAGCCACCGCATTTGCGGACGATCCGGGCCATATACGACGCTGCTGCGACCACCGAAGGCTCTTCGATCGCCATCGGAACGAGATAGTCACGACCGTTCACGGTGAAATTGGTGGCGATGCCGATTGGCAATTCGAACGTACCAATGACGTTCTCGATCATGCCATTGGCGAGCGCGATCGGCAGCGCGCCGGCGCTGAAGGCCGCTCTCTCGGCGTCACCCAGCGATGTCGCATTGGCCACGCGACCCATCCTCTCGGCGGGCGGAAGGTTGCGCAGGTTTTCCAAGCGCGAGTTGATATTTCTGGGCTGTTCATCCACTCCGGCCATCGCCGCGCCTCCCATCGAGAGTTTTTCGATTGCCGCGACGTTAGGCACCATCGCACTGCGATCGAAAGGGACAGTTTCAAAATACTGTCCATAACTGTACCCTTCCCGGGAGAGGGTGGGGTCGACGTGGTCGGTACGCCAAGTGTCTGGCATCTCGCTTGGGAGTGACTCCTGCCGTCGCAAGCTTCCCATTGGACCGCTGGAGGTCATCTTAGTACTGTCGGGTCCAAGATACACTTTTGAAGAACTGTCCGGCACTGTACCTACCAGGAGGCATTGCGTGGCGCCTACACTTGATCAACGCGATCGCGGAGCGACGCTAGCCGGCGGGTTAGCCAATCGACTGCGCGTGCAGATACTTTCCGGTGCTTTACCGGAAGGCAGCCGTCTGCCTTCGATCAGAAAAGCCGCCGCAGAATTTGGCGTTTCCAAAAACACCATTGTCGAAGCGTATGACCGGCTGGTGCTCGACAACCTCGTTACGGCAAAGGCGGGATCTGGTTTCGTCATTACATTTCGTGGAGGTGCTGAGGGAAGGCCAAGGCACGTCACGGAAGCAGTCGACATCGCCTCGCTGCTGAACGCCCAACTCTCGCAGAACTTCGAAATACGCGTTGGGGATGGAAGACCACCCGCATCGTGGACGGAGCACTCGGAGATCAAGAGATACCTAAGCAGTAATGGAAGGATGCTGCCGGCCGATGCCGACGCGTACGGGTCCGCACTTGGTTTCCTGCCGCTCAGGCAACAGATCGCCTTGCGGCTACGCGCGCAGCAGATTGCGATCAAGGAGGACAGCCTCCTGCTCACGTTCGGAGCTAACCATGCGCTCGACCTGATCATCCGAGCGATGTTGTCGCCTGGCGACACCGTTCTGGTCGACGAACCAGGCTACTATCCCCTGTTCGCAAAGCTCACCCTCGCGCAGGCTCGGATCGTGGGCGTTCGACGCATGCCTGATGGCCCCGACGTCGACGACCTCGCAGCTAAGATACAAACGGAGCGCCCGAAGTTGTTCTTCACGCAGTCGCTCGGTCATAATCCAACAGGAGGTTCAATAACTCTTCCCGTTGCGCACGCCATCCTCAAAACGGCGACGCGATCCAATCTCGTTATCGTTGAAGACGATCCATTCGTCGACCTTCCGATGACAGCCAACAGCAGATTGGCCACGCTGGACCAGCTGAACAACGTCATATCGATTGGAACATTTTCGAAAACTCTCTCGGCGAGCCTGCGATCCGGCTTCATCGCGGCCCGCAGCGACCGCATCGCGACGCTTGCAGAGCTCAAGATGCTCACCACTGTAAACAGCTCGGGACACGTCGAACGCCTGCTCCATCGATTGCTCGTGGATGGCCACTACGACAGGCACTTGAAGAGACTAGGGCAGCGGACCGAAGCTGCATTGAGCCGAGTTGAAGCCGATCTATTGCGAGCCGGCCACCAGATCTATTCCGGGACCAAAGCGGGATATTATCTTTATCTCTTGCTTCCAGAGGGCGTGGACGACATGAAGCTTGCGCGTGAGGGAGCAAAGGAAAGCATCTTTATCGCGCCTGGGAGTTTATTTTGCCTGGACAAAAATAGCTCTCTGGCCAAAGCGATCAGGATCAATGTCTCGCGAGCCGACAATCCGAAGTTTTACGAGTTTTTGTTGCGCCGAATGCGATAGGCGCCTTTCGACGCGATCGAGTCGCGCTGCCAAGTCTTTGATCGCGGCGCGGCACGATGAAGGCCCGTATGGGAGCGACACACTTCCTTACCAAAACGCTTCCAAAAGTAGCCGGCGAGATGGCGCTCTCGGTTCTGGTCTATAATCTTCGAGCCATGAACATTGTCGGCATCAAGCCGCTGATCCCCGCGCTTGCAGCCTGAGACAACCCTCGGGGTCCTGGCTCTCACCCGACGCCGTTTAAGGCCGTTTTTACAAGCCGGGACCCCCTAACAGACGTCGCTTTGCAGCGTCCACCCTTCGCCCGGGCCACTGTGTTAAATTGCGTGAGAAGTCCGGCGATCGGGGCTTCCGTCGACAGATGCGCCTTCGCAGGCCTCTCCAATGTGCTATTCTGATCGCAGAGGCCATAGGTATACCATGACGGGTATTGCAGAGTGGCTAGCATCGATCGGCTTGGGAGAGTACGCCCAGCGTTTCGCCGAGAACGCCATCGACCTCTCGGTCGTCGGCGATCTCACGGAGCAGGACCTCAAGGATCTCGGCGTCCTGCTTGGGCACCGGCGCAAGATTCTGCGCGCGATTGCAGAACTTAAGAGTGAAATCCCTGTATCGGCCCGAAGGGGCGCCAAACCAGCGCCGCGGGACAGCGCCGAGCGGCGCCAACTCACGGTCATGTTTTGCGATCTGGTGGATTCGTCGGCACTTTCGGCCCGACTGGACCCGGAGGACTTGCGCTCGGTCATCAGCGCCTATCACGACTGCATCGCGGAGGTTATCTCCCGGAATGAGGGCGTCATCGCGCGATACATGGGGGATGGCGTGCTTGCCTATTTCGGCTATCCCCAGGCGCACGAGGACGATGCCGAGCAGGCGACACGCGCGGGGCTGGCACTGGTCGATGCCGTGGCCAACCTCCAGACGGACATCGGCACCAAGCTACAGGTCCGCATTGGTATCGCCACCGGCATGGTCGTCGTGGGCGATCTGACCGGTGAAGGTGCCGCCAGGGAGCAGGCGGTCATTGGTGAGACACCGAACCTGGCTGCTCGCCTGCAGCAGTTCGCCGAACCCGGTATGGTGCTGATTTCCGAGAGTACGCACCAGCTCACCGCCGGATATTTCGAATACCGCGACCTCGGCTCGATCGCGCTCAAGGGATGGGCGGAGCCAGTACCTGCCTGGCAGGTGCTCGGGATAAGCCGAGTGGAAAGCCGCTTCGAGGCGCAGCGCAAGACTCGATTGACACCGCTGATCGGGCGTGACGAGGAGATCGAGCTGCTGTTGCGGCGCTGGCAGCATGCCACGTCAGGCGAAGGCTGCGTGGTGGTTCTAACTGGAGAGCCAGGTATCGGTAAGTCGCACATTGCGCTGGCGCTTCAAGAGCGACTCCGGACCGAACCACACATTACGGTACGCCATTTCTGCTCGGCGCACCACACCAACAGTGCGCTGTATCCATTCATCGCCAATCTCGAACGTGCTGCCCGGTTCGAGCGAGGCGAGACGCCGACGGAGAAGTTTGCCAAGCTTGAAGCTCTGCTCTTGCGGTCTGGCGCTGAAGCAGACCGTGTGGTGCCGGCTCTGGCCAACCTTCTGTCGCTGCCGCTCAGCGAGCGCTACCGCCTGCCCGAGCTGAGTCCGCAGAAGCGCAAGGAGATGACGCTGGCGGCGTTCCTGGCTCAGCTCGACGCATTGGCGGCGCGGCAGCCAGTGTTTGTCATCTTTGAGGATGCCCATTGGGCAGACCCGACTTCGCTGGAGCTGCTCGCGGTTACACTGGAAAGGATGCCGCGACTTCGCGTGCTGCTGCTGATCACCGCCAGACCAGAGTTCACGCCGCCCTGGCCTGGTCATGCACATGTGACGACGGTCCCGCTCACACGGCTGAGCCGGCGCAGCGGGGCGGCATTGGTCAAGCGCATCACAGCCGGCAAGACGCTCCCGGAGGAGGTCATGGACCAAATCCTCTCCCGTACCGATGGCGTGCCCCTGTTCGTCGAGGAACTGACCAAGGCCGTGCTCGAAACCGGGCTGCTGCAGGAGCGGGACGACCATTACATGCTCAGCCGTCCGCTACCCTCGATGGCGATTCCAACGACATTGAACGCATCCCTGATGGCCAGACTAGACCGATTGGCCCCGGTAAAGGACGTGGCTCAGATCGGCGCAGTTGTGGGGCGCGAGTTCTCTTACGAACTGCTGAGGGCCGTTACCGGGTTGCCGAGGCAGAGGCTTGAGGAGGCGCTTGCCCAGTTGGTTCGGGCGGAGTTGATATTCTGCCGGGGCGAGATACCTCGCGCGGTCTACACCTTCAAGCATGCGCTCGTGCGGGACGCTGCCGAAGCCGGACTTCTGAAGAGCCGACGCGCAGCGCTGCATGCCACCATCGCAGACGTCTTCGAGCAACGGTTCCCGGAAATTGTGGAGACTCAACCCGAGACTCTCGCACTCCACCTGACGGAGGCAGGACTGTTCGAAAAGGCAGGAGCATATTGGCTCCAGGCAGGCAATAAGGCGGCCATGCGCTCCGCCAACCTCGAAGCCATCGCACACTTGCGGAAAGGCATCGAGATCTTGGCCCATTCGGCCGACGGCGCACAGAAGGACAGACGCGAGCTTGATTTCCAATTCGCGCTGGGACCATGCCTAATCGCGACCGAGGGGCCGGCCTCGCCACATGCGGTGGCGACCTTCACTCGTGCGCGCGAGCTGTGCCAGCGCCTCGGAGATCCCCCCGAGGAACTACAAATCATGTTTTGGTTGACCACCGCGAGCGTCATGCGTGGTGAGTTGCCGGTCGCTGAGGAAATGATCTCGGCGCTGCTCGATCTCGCGGAGGCGCGCGGCGATCGACCAACATTGCTCAACGCGATGCGTGGGCAAGGGATGATTCGTCTTTTCATGGGACATCTTGCGGGCGCCCACGACGTGATCGAACGGGCCTTCGAAGCGTTCGAGGCGAGCAGCGAGCAGGACAGATTGGCGGCGCGTGCCGCCGGCCAGGATGCGGGCGTGGCCGATCTTGCCTTGATGTCATGGGCCCTCTGGCTGCTGGGCCGCACAGATACGGCACTCGCACGCCTGAATGCCGCCATTCGGCGTGCCGACGCCATCAGTCATCCGCATTCGCAGGCCTATGGATGTTATTATGCGTCCATTCTCCACGCTCTTCGGGGCGAGTTCCTGACTGCACACCGCTATGCCGAACGCTGTCTCGCCTTGTCGGAGGAACACGGATTCCGGCAATGGCGAGGATTGGCGCGCGCCGTCCGGGGGATAAGCGCCACCTTTCTTGATCCTTCGTCCGCCGCGCTCGCGGAAATCCGGACTGCGATGAAGGAACATCACAGCGCGGGCTATCAGCTCGGCATCACAGCACTCTACGTGCTCCTCTGTCCGGCCTTGCTATCGAGCCAACAATGCGAAGCTACGCTGGAGCTTATCGAACAGGGCCTAGCTACAACCAGGCGTAATAGCGAACGGATATTTGAGGCCGAACTGTATCGACTGAAAGCGCGCGTGTCGCTCTTCCATGGCGTACCGGAAGCCGGCACCGAGGCGCAATCAATGCTCGATCACGCATTGACAATTGCAAGAAGCCAGCACGCCAAGGCCCTTGAACTTCGAGTTGCCGTAGACCTTGCCGCCTTGTGGATCGATCAGGGCGGCAGGCGCGAGAAAGCGCTCGAGCTGCTCGCGCCCATCTACGCCTGGTTCACCGAGGGCCTTGATACGCAGGATCTAAGGCAAGCAAAGGCATTACTCGACCGGCTGCGGTAATTTCGCTTGGACGCCCGATATCGTGGCCTGGCTCAGAAGGTCGGCCGTAACGCTACTTTACCTTGGCGTTAAGCCGCTCGCTTCTGACAATCATGATACGTATCTAGCACCTCCCCCCATCCCTGCGGGTCGTTCTTCTTCGGATCCTCATTTATGAAATGTGGCCCGGCATGCTCCGGAAGCCCTTTGTGTTTGTTGTATGCTTTGATTGCTTGTTCCGTAGCAGCCTTCCCCAGCTTTCGCCCCATATCCAGGTTGCTGTGATTCCATTTGAAACTGATGTGCCCCGGCACCCGAATCTCGACGACGGTGCCTTCCCACTTCTTGTCCCCGGGTTTTGGTGGGTCGTACCGCACATGGTATTTGAACAGCCTGACGTCATCTTCGCCAACGGTCGCAGCGAACAATTGGCAGAGATTTGCCAGCGCATCGTGAAGGTTTTGCGGCTTGCGGACTTGCTTGGCATCGACGATCCTGCTCACCCATATTTCGTGTAGCGGATCGTCTGGCTTATGGTGCTCCTCGAGCAAGCTCTCGAAGTTGACCGTGTCGACCAGGGCTCCTTCGCAGTATGTAACTCCGTCGATCCGTACGGTTTCTTCGACGAAGGGAAGGGCTGAACACGCACATAGGCTGGATGCGCTGATGGGCCCCTTGTACTCTTTCTCGTCGGCTTTCTGGGTCATTGGACGGTTGGAAAACAACGCAAGCTTATGTGCGTCAAGATTCCAGGCGTTGTGAAATATGCATGGCGTTCCAGGTTTTTTCAGCGCCTCGAAATTTATGCTCTTCATAAACTGGCTGTGCGGATAGTTGATCCTGGAGAGGCCAGTGACGTGGGACAGATACATCATGGACGTGAGATAACGAACGAAAGGATTAGGTGCCAGCACCTGATTAAGAATCCATCCGTTTACGTCTCCCCTGTCCAGGTTCGCGAACCTCTTCCCGCCGTCTGTGTCAGGCTGTTGAGCGAACCAGAGCGACATGGACTCCCTGTAGGCATTCATGATGCTGGATGGGCTCCATATATCCTTATAGGTATTGGGATCTGTGACGAAGTTGGTCACAGCCTTGCCAACGCTCTCCCAATCCGGACCGAACACGGTGTTTATGGGAAAGCGCCTATAGCCTTCATCGTCTCGAAACACGCCATTTTTGAAGAACTGATAGGTCTTTTCCGCCCTATCCTTATTTGCAACTCGATCAAACTGATTGTAGACGATCCCAACCCAAGCGCCGATGCAGGACAATGTCCACACATCAAAGGTTATATCTGCGTCGGCAAGAGCTTCCAGAACCCCAATGTGCAGGCCTGCTGCCGGACCGCCACCGCCGAGCGCTATCGCTCTCTTCACCATTGGTTCCTCCATCTAATCTGTCGTGTGGCTCATTCTCCGATCGAATTTCTGAATTGCGTAGAGATGACGAGATCAGTCGTTCTTGGACAGGCTCATAGATCCAGAATTGCGAAACACCCAGAATTGCGAAACACGTGTGTGCGACGGAGCGGTGGACGTCGATGTTCGACGCTTTCTCGAACATGCTGATCGCACTGGCGCCCGTCGGACAAGAGCCGGCGTTAACGTATCGCGGTCTGGCCCATCCATCTGTGAACCGGTTCACGCAAGATATTTATCGCTGACGATAGTACGCAGTCCCTGTAGTCCAATCGCGGCTTCCGCTGTTGGCCTTCTGAAACAGACCGACCTCTCCCAAATGTTCGCTCTGAGAAGTAGACCAGACCTCTTTCCGTGGAATCCCACCGCCGGCTTATGACCCGAAGCGGCCTCCGGAACATCAAACAACTTTGCATCTGCCTGTTGCCATTTCAGAAGCGTTGGGCCGATGCGCTCGCGGGGCCGGCTATCACCATCATTCAAATTCGGTCACACGGGTCGGCAAGGCGATATTCTCGAATGACACGTTCTAGTTTTAGTTGTGTCAAGATAAAAATGCATGTAGATTAATTTTATTGCGCTTTCAGATGTAAAGCGGAGCGAGCTCGGGGTGGCGTCGAGCACTCAATTTGCCTTGTGCAGCTTGTTAGATCTGCGTCCGCCGCATCTCGCGGGCGTCAGGCTCTGTTCTCGGCCATCGCGATGTTAGCCGTCGAATTTGAGGGTGGCCCATCCAGAATGGCCAGACGACGATCGATGGCGCTGATGACCTGGCGTGAAAAAGGTCCAAGGTGCGCGTAGGCCGCAATCATGGCTACCGCGATTCGTGCCGAGGACGAGTCTCGCTTGGCGCTGTTGAGGAACGTTCGCCAAAACGGATCGTGCGCTTCGGGAATGGCGGTGACGACGCGATGCACGGTCTCCAGCGCCCGCACCTTGCCACGGATGTCACCGACAGGCAGTTCCTGGCGTTGCCTCGAACGGTCGAGCATCGTCATCAATCGGTCGACACGGCTCGCATACGCGGCAGGGTGATAGACGCTCTCCAGAATTTGTCTGTAGTCCATCAGGATGTCGCGCATCGGACGCGTCGGATCGAAATTGATGCCGTCGGTGCACTGATCGCCGCCGATGGTTGGCCCCATATCATGATTGGGGTGCAGCCGACCCTCGCGGGCAAGGCGGCGTGTGAGCTGCGTGTTTGGCAAGGCATAGAGCAGGCCAACCATGCAGACGGGGATGGCTGCCTCCTCGATGAAGTCGACCATGGCGCCCGCGATCGAAACTTTCTCGCTGTCGAAGCCCACGATGAAGCCCGCGGTGACGAGCATCCCGGCGCCGTATATCCTGTGAATGCTCTCCGCGATATCGCGTCGGGTGTTCTGCTTCTTCTTGGTCGCGGCCAGGGTCGCCGGGTCCGGACTTTCGATGCCGACGAAAATGCCGAAGAAGTTGGCCGCGGCCATCATCTCCAGGAGTTCCCGATCATCGGCCAGATTGATCGAGGCTTCCGTCGAAAACTCGAACGGATAATCGTGCGCGCGTTGCCAGGCGGCGAGTTCCGGAAGAAACAGCTTGAGCGACTTCTTGTTGCCGATGAAGTTATCGTCGACGAAGTCGAGATGGCCGCGATATCCCATCTCGTAGAGCGCATCGAGCTCGGCAAGCATCTGCGGGGTGGTCTTGGTCCGCGGCACCCGTCCGTAAAGTTCGATGATATCGCAAAACTCGCAGGTGAAGGGGCAGCCGCGCGAATACTGCACACCGAGATAGAGATAGTCTTCAAAGTTGAGCAGGTCGAAACGCGGCACTGGCGTCTTGGTGACGTCGGCCTGGAACTTGGGCGCTGTGAACACGCCCGATCGGGCGCCGCTCTCCCAAGCCGCAATGAACTCGCCAATAACACCCTCGGCCTCACCGAGCACCTGAAAGTCGGCTGCGGCATAGATGTGCGGACTGGAGGTCGGGTCGGGGCCACCGACAGCCACCGGCTTGCCCTGTGAGCGACAAAGCTCGATCAGCCGCAGCGTGTCAGCCTGTTGCGGCAACATTCCGCCGGTGAAGACGACGTCAGCCCAGGCAAGATCATCGTCCGAGAGCGACGCCGTATTGCAGTCGACCAGGCGCACCGTCCAGTGGCCCGGTAACATCGCGGCGACGGAAATCAGGCCGAGGGGAGCCGCGGGGCGGCGAACGCCCATCAACTTGCAGGATTCGCCAAAGCTCCAGAACGAGTCCGCGGCGAAGCGCGGATAGAGCATAAGCACGTTGCACGTACGCGGCGTGTCCATGTGTCCTAAGATGGCGTGTCCTAAGATGGCCCATGTCTCGGTCCATCCCCTTACGAGACGAACCTAGCCCCGGCAAGGGCGTACTGGAGCTAAGCTGATGATTCTTACGGGTGCAACAACCGGCTCCGGAGCCAGCAACTGCTACGATCCTTTTTTCCAAGGACGTGGCAGAAATGGCACGCAATTGAGCGATTTTTGTGTTCGCGCAGGAGTGATACAGCAGCTCTTGAGACTCAATTTTGGAACTCGCACTCTCCTGCGGCAATCTGCCGTCCACGGTCCGCTTCGCGGAGCATAATGCATGACCGACCTTACCTTGGCGAACGGCAATGTACGACTTGCCGCATCAGTCGATGGCCCGATGGATGCGGTGCCTGTCTTGTTCCTGCATGGGGCAAGCGTAAGTCGTGATACGTGGGACGAAACCAGGCAACGATTGATCGATCGATATTGCGTTTGGACGCTCGATTTTCGTGGTCACGGCCACTCCGATCGCGCGCCGAACTATGACCTTGCGGGTTACATCTCCGATGCCGAGACTGCTCTGGCGGCGATAGGCCGTCCGGCAATCGTCGTTGGGCATTCGCTGGGCGCGTGCGTGGCCGGTGTGCTCAGCCAAACCAATCCGAACATTCGGGCCGTATTCCTTGAGGACCCGCCGTGGTTCCTGGGACGTCTGGAGGAATGGAGCAACTCGATATTCTCGAAGTTGTTCTCACTCTTGCTGTTGCGGCTGACGAAATGGCAGCAGGAGCCTCCGCCGTTCACAACCTATGTCGAGTTTCTTTCCAATGGGCCTGACCGCCTGGGAGGTGTCGTCAAGGACCACATATCGGCCCGCCATTTGCTCAGCCACGCTTCCGCGATACAGCGCGTCGACCCGCGTTGTCTTCGTGATGACTGCTTGAAAGAGGCGTTGTCATCGATATCAACCGAGCGACCGTTCTTGTGCCCAGCAAAGCTCGTTCGAGGCGAGGAACGGTTCGGAGGAGCATTTTCGGATGAACACGCCGGCAGTCTGCTGGCGACCAATCCCCGTCTTGAAGTTGTCCAATACAAACAGTGCGGCCATCATCCGCATCGCATGCTGGGGTTTGAACAGCGGTTCTTTGATGATCTTGAGGACTTCATTGCGAAGACCTGAACGGCGGTAGCGACAGTCGATCGCAAGCGCCGCCGTGCGGCACGCCACTAGGCCAACGCCTTTTGGCGACGCACCATTTCAGCAATCCAGACGGGCGCGTAAGGCGGCGTACAGCCCGGCGACGCCGGATAGTCGACGAGAACCTGAAGCTTTTCGCCAATGCCGATGGCGCGAGGGCGGTATCTGCGGTGACGGATGCCAATCTCGGCAAGGCAGTGGTTCATCGACCACTGCTTGGGTGCAGGCGTATCCTTCATCTCCATCTCGATTTGGTCCAGCAGGCCGTCCAAATCCAACCCATCAGCACGCTTGATCACGCGATCAGTCGTTAAGCTCCAGCCGGCCCGTCCGACCAGATCCGTGCCGTCCTTCCAGCGTAGACGCAGCTCTTCAGCGTGCTTCCCAGGCTTGACGATGTTGGTGATAAACCAGTCCAGGAGCTTTGGCGCGCGAATGTCGTGGATCATCGCGTCGAGCTCATCGGCGGAGAAGGCTTTTGGCCTGGCGATCAAGGTCGCCAGCAGCCGTGCAGCCGTGTCACCGGTGGCCCAGAGCTCTTTTGCCAGTTCATGCTGGGTCTTCACGCGCTTGGCGACCGCACGCACTGCAGACAGATTGACGCCATGATCGTCGCCGCGTTCTTCATTGGCTGCGCGCAGCTTTGGATCTTCCAGCAAGGCCAGTTCGGCCATGACGTCGGTAGCTGCGGACATGCAGTTCCTCCATGATCGCCTAAGCCTAAGTAATTCTCGGACGCAGACCTATATAACAGGTTGTGGTCGCCGACGACCAGAGAGCCGCGAACCACCCTCGAAATACCCGCTCTACAGTCGACGAGAGCGCAGTTTCGGACAGACTTGGTTGGAGGTTCCCTCCGATTCTCGACAGGTCGCAGCGATGCTGCGCATAACCGCTTCAGGTTCGCCCATTCAGCCCACCTGCGCTCATGAACCTTTAGCCAATAGGCAGAGACGTACCAACAGATGATTGTGCCTGCTGCCCGGCCTCCTCCCTCACCCGGGGCGCGCTGGCGGTTTTTCTTTCTACCTCGGCAGGAGAAAATTCGGTCCTATTGTCAGCGGCCTCACATTTCGTTCCAGACCGGCCGGGCTATCAGACTTGAGGGGATCAGTCGGCAGGCAGATCGTGGTCGGAGCATGGTAATTCAGTTCGGCTAGCCGCCAACCAGAGGGTGGGTGGTGCCCAATGCAGCAGATTGCGGACTGGCTCGATAAGCTTGGGCTTGGGCAATACGCGAAGCGTTTTGCCGAGAACGGGATCGATATTGGCATCCTGCCCGAACTGAAAGATGAGGACTTCGACAGGCTCGGAGTCCTGCTCGGCCATCGCCGTAAAATGCTCCGTGCGGTCGCCGAACTCGATCAAGCCGAACTCATCACCGGCTCGGCGCATCGGCACGACGCCGAGAGACGCCATCTCACCGTTATGTTCTGCGACCTGGTAGGCTCGACTGCGCTCTCGGCGCGCCTCGATCCCGAGGACATGTGGGAGGTGATCAGAGCCTACCGGGCCGCCTGCGCGAGGGTCATTGCCGCCTATGACGGCATGATCGCCAGGTTCGTTGGCGATGGAATCCTCGCCTATTTTGGCTATCCCCGCGCACACGAGGATGACGCGGAGCGCGCAGTGCGAGCGGGCCTCGATATCATCGCCGCAATGGGAAAGCTCGAAACGCGCGTGGAAGAACGGGTCGAAGTGCGGATCGCGATCTCGACCGGGCTTGTGGTGGTCGGCGACCTCATCAGCGGAGGTGCGTCGGAGGAGCAGGCGATGGTCGGTGATACACCGAACCTCGCTGCCCGGCTCCAGAGCCTGGCGGAGCCGGGGGTGGTTGTGGTTTCTGCTTCAACGCGCCGGCTGCTCGGCGACCTCTTCACTTTTCGCAATGTCGGCGACCGCGAGGTCAAGGGGATCTCCGATCCCATCGCGGTCTGGGCGGTCGAAGGTGCAGCGGCATCGGAGAGCCGCTTCGAGGCGGTGCGCACGGCGCGCTCGATTGGCTTTGTCGGCCGCAAGGCAGAAATCGAATTCGTGCTCTCGCGCCAGCAACTGGCATGGCAGGGCCAGGGTCAAGTGGTGTTGATTTCCGGTGAGGCCGGAATCGGCAAATCGCGCCTTGTGGCAACGCTGGCCGAGAGCCTCGCGCTGGGGTCGCACCGCCGGGTGCGGTATCAGTGCTCGCCTTACCATACCAACAGTGCGCTTCATCCCTTCATCGCTCAGCTCGAGCGGGCAGCCGGCATCACGTCACAGGACACACCCGCGCAAACGCTCGACAAGCTTGAGGCAATGCTGGCGCTCGGAACGCGGCAGGTGGCGAGTGTGACGCCGCTTATTGCCGCGCTTCTGTCGATCGCAACCGGCGAGCGCTATCCGCCGCTCGGCTTGACTCCAGCGCAGCAGCGGCGACAGACATTCGCTGCGCTCCTCGACCAGCTTGAGGGCTTGGCACGGCAGCAACCTGTGCTGATTGTCTGCGAGGATATGCATTGGGCTGATGCCACGACGCTCGAGCTGTACGACCTCGCGGTCGATCGGATCAGGGGACTGCCAATCCTCGTGCTCATGACATTCCGGCCCGAGTTCGAGCCGCCTTGGGCGGGCCTTGCCAATGTCAGCCTGCTGCGGCTCGATCGGCTTGACCGGCAGGACACGCGCGCACTGGTCGAGCAGGTGGCTGTCGGTCGACAGATGCCGCGCGAAATGATGACGCAGATCATCAACAAGACGGATGGCATCCCGCTTTTCGTCGAGGAATTGACCAAGATGGTGCTGGAGTCCGGACTGCTCGTGGAAGAAGCCGGGCGCTATCGCCTCGATAGTCCGCTACCGCCACTCGCCATTCCCGCGACGCTGCACGACTCGCTCATGGCGCGGCTCGACCGGCTGGCGCCGGTCAAGGAGGTTGCCCAGATCGGCGCAGCCATTGGCCGCGACTTCCCATACACGCTGCTGCGATGCGTAGCGGGGCGGGATGAGCTGACGCTGAGCGCCGCGCTGGCGCAGCTCGAACAGGCCGAACTGCTGTTGCGCCGCGGGACGCCACCCGAAGCGAGCTATAGCTTCAAGCATGCACTCGTTCAGGAAGCGGCCTACGAGAGCCTGCTCAAGAGCCGCCGGCAACTGCTGCATAAGCACATTGGCGATGTCCTTCGCGATCAGTTTCCGAGCATGGCCGAGACCGAGCCGGAAGTCGTGGCATACCACTTTACCCAGGCGGGCTTGAGCGGGTCAGCCCTTGAGTGGTGGCGCAAGGCCGGCCAGCAGGCGTTGAAACGCTCGGCCTATTCCGAGGCGATTGCACATCTCGGCAAGGCCGTTGCCATTGCCGATGAACTGCCTGCTGAGCCTGATCGGATGATGAGTCGGCTCCATCTTCAAATCGCATATGGCCGCGCGTTGCGGGGCAGCCTTGGGCACAGCGCTCCCGAGACGGTGGCCGCATGGACGCGCGCCCGACAGTTCGCGGCTGACACCAATGATCCGGCTGAACTCGCGCCGATCCATTCCGGCCTGTTCAATGCATGCCTCACTCACGGCGAGATCGCGCCGATGCGGGAGTTGGCGGATGCGATCATTGGTGCCGCCGACCGACGGCCGGAGTCGCCGATAGCCGCCATTGTCGCACACTGGACCAGTGGGGTGACCTGCTGGTTCGCCGGCGAGTACTTGAACGCGCGAATGCATCTCGAACAGGCACTCGCGATCTATGGTGCCGAGCCGGATCCCGCGACGTTCAGGGCGTCCGCGCTCGATCTGCCGTTCGTTATCATGAGGTTTCTTGCCCTGGTGCTTTGGCCGCTTGGAGCGATCGATCGCGCGCGCCGGCTCGCTGCAGAAGCGGTGAGTGGTTCAGGTGAAAAGCGAGCGCTTGCTCAAGCCAATGCGCTCGTTCATCGGGCTGTTTTCGACGGACTATGCGGGGGCATGCTGGAGCAAACGGAGACAATCCTGGCCTTGGGTCTGGCGCGCGACCATACGATGCCGCTGTATGTGGCGGCGGGCACTTATCTGAACGGCCTGGCAAAGTGGCGTGCAGGCGAGCGAATGGTTGGGCTCACGGAAATGCGCCGAGGCTGGACGTTGCTGCACGAGAATGATTGCTACCTCTGTGAACCGTTTTGGGGGATGCATGTTGCCGTGGCGGATGCAGAGGCGGGCCAACCCGAGGCCGGGTTGGAAACTTTGAGGGAATTGATCGGGTGGGCGCAACAATCCGGCCAGCATTGGCTTGATGCCGAACTGCATCGCGTCCAAGGTGAACTTTTGTTGCGTCATGACGCTGCGAACCTTTCCAGTGCCGAAGATGCCTTCAACAGAGCCCTGGAAATCGCCCGACACCAACAGGCAAGGACGTTCGAGCTACGCGGCGCACTTGGACTTGCGCGCCTGCACAACACAAATGGCCGACCTGGGGCGGTATCCGCAGTGCTCGCTCCCGTCCTCGCTGAATTCGACGCGGGGTGGCAGGATCTCCCCGAAATCAAAGAAGCCGAAGGGCTGCTCAAGGATAGGCATTAGTCGGTCTGCCATTTCGTAACGCTTCTGGAAAAGGAAGAGGATGCCAGTTGGATTAGCTCACGCTGACCGAGCCGGTCGACAGCCGGATCCTGGAGGACGCGTGGCGACCTGAGCAGGCGCTGAACCTCCACCAGCAGCCGGTGAACGGCGGCATCCTGCATCGCAACCCTGGTCAGGGCGGCGTTGTATTTGAGCCGCCTCTCCAAATCTGCCGGGCGTTCGCCGCGCGTCTCCGGATAGCCGGCTGTCAAAACGGCGATTTTGACCCTTTGCGGACTTCGCCTTAAGGCCGCCCATGCTGGTCGACGCTCGGCAGCTCGCTTTGTCCGCGTTTGGAACCGAAACATTTTCTAGCCTGACTGATTTACTCCCGGGGCTTCGCAAGATGCGAGGCATTCATGGACCCTCTCTCGGCGGGCGACGTGTTCCTTACGATCACGATCATGTCCATCACTTTCCTGATCGAGGTCGGCTTTTTCATCTTGATTGGAATGCTCTGAAAGGAGCGCGCGCTCTGGGCAGTTAGCAGCCGATACGACGGTCTAGTCCTCTGGGAACTTGATGGTTGAGACCGGCCATCTTCCATCATGACCTTCGATCGAAATCCGAAGCCCGTGCAGTTCATCCAGCCAAACGTTCTCGACCGTGCCTGCCTTTCCGTCGGTAAGGACGACGGCGCTGCCGATCAATTCGGATTGCGCCGCACCATACTCACTCAAAATTCTTGACGCACGGAGCTTCACCGATGGCATTGCTCGTCCTGTTCGGCCGAGCCGGGTGTGCTGTCCCAAGGCGGCTCAACGCAGACGTTTGTCCCAGCGCTCAACATCGGGAATGATTGATGGCGACTGCTCTTCCAATTCGCGGAGCCGGTCGATTTGTGTTCTAAGGCGCCGCGGTAGTTCCGGCTCTTCCTTCAGTAATGCGCGCAGTCTCTCCCCAATCTCTTGAACGATTGCTCGGCTGTGTCCGTGGTCTATGTTAATGCGGTTGCGCATAGCGCGGCCTCATTCGGGCAAGAAAAAGCGCCAGCATCGGAGACCCAGCGCGCCTACCCCTCCGGCAGCTCTCCCGCGTGCGAACGCGGCTGGCAATTTTGAACGGAACCGGAGACCGCCGCTTTTGGCTATCTGCGCGAGCGCTTCTTTTAGAACAGCGGGCCCCGCAGCAGGAACCTTTGGCTATCCCGCGACATGCGCCATGTAGTTAACGGCGAGCGACGGTCTCGTGCTTCTAAAGTCTTGACCGGAGCTTTCGTTCCCTGACTTTTGATCGGACGCCGTTCGGACGGTGGAACCATTTCAGAGAATGTCCGGTTAGTCCGTAGGGCCGATGGAGGAAACATCGCCATGAGGATCAAATATTTTGTTGCAATTGCGATAGCCGCCTTTGCCGCTGGTACTGGACTGGCGGTCCATTCTGTCGGCTCGCTGCCGCCCGAAAAGCAGTCCCCGCCTGCCGCCGCCCAATTGGCGACCCAGTTAGCTGAGTCCGTGGATCCGTTCTTGGTTCGGTCCGGCGGCTGACGGCTGGCGTAACTCAAAACGCCGGCGCTGCCAAAGTCATGGGGGATCGCACCCGTTCGGCAGAGCGATCGGCTCGTCGAATTCACGGCCGAAGCCCACGCGCAGCGATACTTAGCGCCTCGTCCAGCAATGCTGTAACGCCTTTGCCTCACATCCCATGGTGCTCGCATCCATACGTCGCGTTGCTCGTCCGTCGGATTGAACGCGAGAATAGGTCCGCTGCTTCTGCCTGCCGCAACGTCGCGTCCAGTATTTCCGATCTTGGGCCCATAGCCGACCCGACCACTCGAGCCGTCGGCGTCCGCTTTCAGATCTAAAGCGGAACGAGCTTGCGCAGTCCCTATCGTCGGCGTTTGACCCATTGCGGTTTTGGCGTTCCGTTTCGAGGCGACGCGCACTAGAATTCTGCTGGTGCTCATTCAAAGGCGACGTAGATGCCGGTCGGGGTTCCCTCGCGTGCTCTTGCTTGTTTCGGAATAGCAGCAGTTTCGGCGCTCTGTGCGTTTCACGTCGTGCGTGCAGCTTCGCCGGCGCCAGACAGCGCGTCTCTCAGAGAGACGGCGATGACGTGGAGTACCGTCAAGTACGCGACCGATGCGGAGAACGGATTTCTCAGCGGGTCCCTCGACAAGAACACGATCGTCGATCGCACGTTCAGGGCTCACGTGCTCGAGAATCGATATCTGAAGGTAACACTCGTGCCCGAATTCGGCGGGCGCATTCTTTCCATCATTTACAAGCCGACCGGCCACGAACAACTCTATCGCACGGATGTCGGCGTGCCCTACGGGATCAAGGCCGGAAATTTCTACTACGACTGGCTGATGGTATACGGCGGCATCTTCCCTACATTCCCGGATCCCGAGCACGGCAAAACGTGGCTGAAGCCGTGGGCTTTCGAGGTGGTGAAGGAGAGCGCCGACGAAGTGACGGTCGCGATGTCGCTTAAAGACAAT
The DNA here is from genome assembly GCF_055413685.1 of Bradyrhizobium sp. LeoA1Lang. Taxonomy (NCBI): domain Bacteria; kingdom Pseudomonadati; phylum Pseudomonadota; class Alphaproteobacteria; order Hyphomicrobiales; family Nitrobacteraceae; genus Bradyrhizobium; species Bradyrhizobium sp. LeoA1Lang. Next base: position 49,548 of record NZ_JBVAPG010000043.1, read on the forward strand.
TTCGATTATTCCGCGCGGCCTGGCAAATTCAGGAGTTCAACCGGGATCGAAGCGACCTATTACGTCACGCTCAAGGCCGGTCGGGCCGCACTCGATGCGCGCATGGTGCTGAAGAATCCGCACGACAAGGCGATCCAGTACGAGTACTGGACATGCACGACGCTCGCTCCGGGATCGGAGCCGAAAAGCCCCAAAACGACCGCCGGCGCCGAAATCATCGCGCCGATCCGAACTTACAGCACGCCCGCCTGGTCGGCCAATCTGGCAGACGGCGACGAGAGCGCGGGCATGGGCACGCGGCGCTTCGAAAGCCTGCGCTTCTTCAAGAACTGGCCGACGATGGGCATCGCCTACGCGGCACCCGATATGCAGGGCGGGAATTTCTGGGGCGTGATCAACCATAACAACGAAGAGGGAATTATCCGCATCGCGGACAACACGCTGACGCCGGGCTTGAAAATGTGGACGTGGGGATTCCACGCGTTCACCAGCGAAACCGATCCCCGCAAGGAGCCGAATGAGTGGCGACCGTACGTCGAATTATGGGCGGGCGTGTCAGACCAATTTTTCCATAGCGCTGACTTTCCCGCGCTGGGTGAGGTCTCGATTCCGGAGACCTACAGTCCGACTGTCGGCATGAGCAACGTGACGCATGCGAATGAGAATATCCTGATCAATCTCTCGGCCAAGGCGTCTGGCGTGTCTCTCCAGTTCTTCAGTATCGAACCGGCCGCCCCGCTCCGCGTAACGTTGAAACGCGGCGACACGGCACTGTTCGACGACATCGTGAAAGCCGATCCGAAAAATGGAAATCGCATTTCGGCAACGATTCTTGACGGCAGCAGCGGCGAACAGGTGAAGCTGACGATCAGGACCACGGATGGAAAAGAACTGATCGCCGCCGAGACGACAATGAACTGACTCCTTTCCTCATGCCGCGAGTTGTGGACGGAACAGCACGTCGACGCCGTAACTCGTCGCATTATAGCTGTTCGTCGGGAACAGGCTGCCCGATCCATACGCATACACGCCATTGCCTCCGATCGAAGCCGATGATGGTGCGGTCAACGGCCCGTTGCTGATCGCCGAGCTGAACATGTTGGGATCGGCGGAGTAGTTTCCTGAGGTGTGATAGGACGCAACATACGTCGTCCCTGCAGTGATCGTGACCGGCGCGGCGAAGTTGACCTGCTGCCAGCCGCTGGCCGTCTCGCTGGTGAAGGTGGCGGTGGCCAGCAGGGTGCCGGTGCTGCTCCAGAGATTCGCAGTATGGGTGCCGGTGTTCGATGGGCCCTTGTAGAAGCGCAGCCCGGTGATGTCACCGGCGCTGGACGACTGGAATTTGAACCCGAGCTCCACCGATTGCGGATCATTGACTGACACCACGCTCGGTGTCGGATCGGAGCCGAACAGGCTTGTGATGCTCGCGGATGCTGCGTTGACGGTCAGGGAGGCGGATGCGCTCGCCGTCCCGCCCTGGCCGTCGGAGACGGCGTAACTGAATGACGCCGGTCCCGTATAGCCGGAGTTAGGTGTGAAGGTGATGGTGTTGGTCTGAGCGTCGAAGCTTGCGGTGCCATTGACGCCGTTGCTGACGCCCGTGATCGTCAGGGTATCGCCATCCGGATCGGTGTCGTTGGCAAGCAACGCGGAGGCTGCAATCGAGATCGGCGAGTTTTGAGTGGCGCTGAAGCCGGAGTCGTTTGCCGCGACCGGCGTCTGGTTGGCAGCGCCGCCCACCGGGCTGAACAGCACGTCCACCCAGTAGTTAGTCGCACCGAAGGTGCTGGTCGGGAACAGGTTATCAGTGCCGTAGGTATAGACACCGTTGTTGCCGCCGGATGCGGTGAGCGGGCCGTTGACGCGCGACGTGGTGAAGTAGTTGCTGGTCGACGCGTAGCGGCCGTTGCTGTGGAAGCTTGCCACGTAAGTCGTGCCGGCGGTGATCGAGACAGGATTGCTGAAGGTCACCGTCTGCCATCCACTGCTGGTCTCGTTGGTGAATGTGGCGGTCGCCAGCAGCGTGCCGGTGCTGCTCCACAACGAACCTGTGTGGGTGCCGGTGTCACCGGCGCTCTTGTAGTATTTGATGCCGTTGATGGTGCCGGACGCAGAGGACGTGAACCGCATCCCCAGATTGACCGGGGCCGGGTCGGAATCCGAGAGAATCGCCGGCGTGTCGGAGCCTGAGAACAAGCTCACCGACGGCGGGATCACTGTCAAATTGGCTGTTGCAGTCGCGGTGCCGCCGCGCCCATCGGAGATGGCGTAGCTGAAGGACGCAGCGCCGGTGTAGCCGGCGTTCGGCGTGAAGGTGATCACATTGGTCTGGGCGTTGAAGCTGACGGTACCGTTGACGGCGCCGCTCACACCGGTGATGGTCAGCGGATCGCCATTCGGATCAGTATCATTGGCAAGCAGGGCTGACGCGGCAATGGTCAGAGCCGTATTCAGCGCGGCGTCGTAGCCGCTGTCGTTGTTCGCAACCGGCGGCTGGTTGGCTGCCTGATTCACCGTCAGACTGACCGTTGCAGTGGCCGTGCCGCCCTGTCCGTCTGCGATGTCGTAGCTGAAGGACGCGGGCCCGGTATAGCCGGCGGTCGGCGTGAAGGTGATCGTATTGGTCTGGCTGTTGAAGCTGACCGTGCCGTTGACGGCGCCGCTCGCGCCCGTGATTGCCAGTGTGCCGCCGTCCGGATCGGTATCGTTGGCAAGCAGCGCCGCCGCCGCAATCGTCAGCGCCGTGTTCTGCGTGGTGTCGTAGCCGCTGTCGTTGTTGGCAACCGGCGGCAGATTGCTGGCGCCGCCGGACGGCGCAAACACGACATCGACCCAATAGTTGGCGGCGTTATAGGAACTGGTCGGGAAGATGCCGGACGTGCTGGTGCCGCCATAGGAGTAGACACCATTGCCGCCGGCGGCAAGGCTGGAAAGCGCGGTCAACGGGCCGTTTGCGATGGCCGTGGTGAAGTAGTTGTTGGTCGCCACATAGGCGCCGGTGGTGTGATAGGACGCGACATAGGTGGTGTTGGCGTCGATCGAAACCGCTGACGGCAGCATGACGGTCTGCCAACCGCTGGCTGACGTATTGGTGAAGGTGGCGGTGGCGAGGCGAGTGCCCGTCGACGACCAGAGATCGAGGGTGTTGATGCCGGTGTCGCTCGCGCTGCGATAGAATCTGAGCGCCGTGATCTGCCCGGCGACCGAGGACGTGAACTTCATCCCGACTTCGATCTGGGATCCGTCATTGAGGTCGGTCAGAGCCGGCGTGCTTGACGCGCTGAACAGGCTGACGGGAGCCGCTCCTGGCGGTACCACGGTGAAGCTGACAGTGGCCGATGCCGTACCGCCGCGCCCATCTGAGATCGTGTAGGTGAAGCTCGCCGGACCGGTGTAGCCGGCATCGGGCGTAAAGGTGATGGTGTTGTTCTGCGGATTGGGCTGCGTGTTGAGCACGACGGTGCCGTGCGTTGCTGCACTCACGGCGATGACGCTGACCGCATCCCCATCGGGATCGCTGTCGTTCCCGGTCAGGGACGACGCCGCGATCGTCAGGGCCAGATCGCGTGTCGCAATCGGTCCGTCGTCGTTGGCGGCTATGGGCGCGCTGTTGGCGGCAGAAGGATTGAACATGACGTCAACCCAGAAATTCGTCGCCGCGAACGTGCTTGTCGGGAACGCGATATTGCTGCTGTAGGCATAGACGCCATTGCCACTGGCGAGAGCGGTCAGCGGACCGCTCGTCACATTGCTCATGAAGTAGTTTACGCTCGAGGAGTAATGGCCCACGCTCGTGTGATAGGAGGCGATGTAGGTGGCTCCAGGCGTCAGCGAAACCGGGTTGGAGAAGGTCACGCTCTGCCAGCCGCTTGCAGTTTCGTTTGTGAATGTGGCGGTTGCCAGCAAGGTGCCGGTGCTGCTCCAGAGCTGGCCGGTGTGGGTGCCGATATCCTGGCTGCCCTTGTAGAAGCGGATGCCGCTTACGGTGCCGGCAACCGACGTCTGGAATCTCACGCCCAGTTCGACGGCGCTTGCATCCGTGGTGTTGACGGTATCGGGGGTGGCCGAGCCCGGAAAGAGCGAGATGTAAGTCGGAGCCGCGACGGTCACCGTGCGACCCACGGAAGGCGTTTCGAGATTGATGCTGTCGTCCACCGCGCGCGACATGATGGTGTAGGTCCCGGCGACCTGCGGAGACCAGCTATAGGACCATGTCTCGTCACCAATCGCCGGATGCCAGCTCAAGCCGCCGTCCGTCGATACTTCCACGCCGGCGATCACGCCGCCGCCGAAATCCGATGCCGTGCCGAAAATCGTGACCACGTCTCCGGCACTGATGTTTGCCAGCGCGTTGACGCTCGAGGTCGGCGCGGTCTGGTCCGTGGAGCCGGTGGAGGCGACCAAGTCCGGCTGCAGCGTTCCCGGCTGAATACCCATATCGGCGAGCAGGTTGACCATCGACTGTTGCACGCGCACGTCGGTGGGCGTTGGCGTCAGGTCGTGATTGTCGCTCAGACCCCAGGCCCAGTAGACCGTTCCGGCGGCGAAGACCAATGCGCGACTCGCCGCGCGATAGAGCGTCAGGTTATGGGTCGAGATGGCGCTTCCGGTCGTGTTGCCGTAGTCAAGGAGATAGGAGGTAACCGGGACTGTCGTCGAGGAGAGCCGGACGAGGCCGGCGGGATCGAATCCATTGTCGACCGCTTCGTCCCACTCATAGCCGAGATAGTTCCTGGTCAGCGTCGCTATCTGCTCCGGCTGAAGCGCCGCAACGCTGGTATTGCGCCAGAAGCGCAGATTGGCGTCGTCGTAGGGAATTGTGATGGCCTGGAGGCCGCTGCCTTGGCCGACATCATCGACCTGGAACATCTGTCCGATCAAGGCATTTTCCGGACTCCCTCCGCCGAGCGCCGGCGGGCTGAGACGGGGATCACGGAACGTTCCGGTCCACTGGTCGCTTGGATCGATCGACGCGTCTGGCGACCAGGTCTCCTTGTAGGAGATCAAGGTGCGGTACGCCGTGGCGTCGCTGCTGATGCTGTTGCCCCAGCGCGTGCGCCAATACATCTCGTTGCCGCTCCAGAACGCCAGATTCACGCCGGCATCGCGGGCCGCCTCGACATTGGCGCGCTGTTGCCCGGACCAGTACTCGTCGTGACCAGCGTCGAGATAGAGCTTGTGATTGAGGAGCAGACTGCCGTAACGGTCCGTGTCAATGCCCGACATGTAGGAGACGTCGTAGCCGTTCTGCTCCAGCCAGTAGATCGCCGCGTATTCAGCGCCGAACAGATAGTCCTGCGGACCTGCAAAGCTTCCAACGCTGCCGCGGGTGGCAATCGGCCGATTGTAGCTCACCGCGTAGGCGCGTCCGGCACCCTGACCTGTGGCAGGGCCGTTGCCGCCATAGAAATTCGCGCCGCCCCAGCCGTTATAGGCCTGCCAGGTCGTGTCGGAGGTCTGAAAGACGACATCGCTGGTGCTGCTGTCATCCCTGACGATGAACGGGATGTGATTGGCGCCTTCAACGCCGTCCTCGCGTACGAGCTTTGCGATATAGACGCCCGACACGGCATCTTCCGGAACATCCCAGGAAGCCGAAACGGACCAGTTGCCGGCATCGACAAGGCCGGTCATGTCGTCACGCAGCGGCGCCGGCTGGTTCTGCACGCCCGTGTGCTGGATGGTCGCGACCTTTCGCGCTCCCATGCCGCCATAATAGCCGAGGCGGTAGATGTCGATCCGGTAGTTTGAAGAATCCGTATTGATCTTGAAATCGATCTGGTTGCCACGATTCACGCTGATGTCGGTGGCAAAACCTTCGATATTCGAGCTGCCAGCACCCTCGATATCCCATTCGCTTTGCGGGTTTCCCAGCTTCTGGTTCTCGAGCACGATTGGATTTGTAGAAGTCGCGGCGGCCGCAAGCCCGTTAGGCGACGCGGTTGTGTTGGGCTGCCGCGCGGCAGGAGAAAGCTCTGCAGTCGTTACCGAGCCCGACAGAATTCCGATTTCACCCTTCCCCGTGCCGGTACCAGTCTCTCCGCCGCCCGGCAGCATGCCCCAACTTCTGATCGCCCCTCCGCCTGATGGTGCATTCCAATTTGCGAGCGGCGCAACGTTCTCCAAGGACATGGAGACACTGGTAGAGGCGCCCATGACCCCGGCGCGGCCGGTCAACACGAAATCTGCTCCGCCAGACACGCGGCTGCCGTGCAACTGCGCCGACGCCGCATTGGCTGCTTTCTGATCGAGCAATTGTGTTGGGGCAATGAAGTAGCCGCAGCCACAAACCTGCGCGACTGCTGGAGGTGTGGAAGATCCGAAAATGTTCGGGGTCGCAATCGAAGGCACGTGACCAAGGATGACCACAGGATTTGTCGGCGCTGGTTCGGCCGCCGCGGAGGTTGGCATCCGGACCTCGGTCGTCAACGCTGCAAATCCGGCGTCCGACGTTGCAGTGGATGCCGACGCCGCGACACCTGAGGCACTCAGGCCCAGACCTTCCTGCAAATTCCGCGCGGCGAGCAGCGACAGCGACTCGTCTTCGTCTGAAGCTGACACTCGGACATTTCTTCGCAGAAGCGTGCGTGGCCACGTCTGCACTCCGAGAGCCATGCGGCCCAAACCGGACTCTTCGTATAACTGCCTCATGCTATGACACCGTCTGAAAATGTTTAATTTTCGCGAATTAAATATTAGTCGTGATTTAATTCAATTTGCTGTTGTGTCGCACCCCAGCCCTTTGCTGAACAACCAGATGTCGATCTTCGTCAAACCAAACGTGGATAATCGTGATTTTCTAATGAGTTGAATCCAGCCGAACGTCTCTTCGCGGATAAATAAATTTCAAATCGGGGGATATTCAATTTGCGCTTGAATGGAGCAGGCAAGGCGCCCGCATGCGAATTGCATCGCGCCGCCTGCCTGGCGGCATGCGCTGCGTGGTCGCGCAACTCATTGCTGCGCGAACCGGTGCGTCTTTTGGACTCATCAGTTCGATGCTGGCCGATCCGCTCGACGCGCGAGACAACGCCGTCACGCGGGACGGGTCTCGCATGCGGAATCCGGATCGACCTGGTCGCTATCGAAGCGACATGTGCATTGCGGAGGCAAGGCGGATGCGCGCTGACGCGAACGCCTTGCATCGACGCGATGAAGCTATCTATCTAAGATATGGGCCGAGCCGCGCGGAGACGGAATCGGCCTACGCATTCCCCATCGCGAGCCTCGCAAGCAGGGATGTCAAGCTACTTGGTGCTCAGTGAAATGCCGAGGGCCGATGCTTTCACGGTCACCGCTGCGGGCGACCTCTTGAGAGACTTTGCGATTTTGTCTCGACCACGCTTCTCTTTCGCCATGGTCTTGAGCGTCTTCAGGTCGTCCTTCGACCATAACACCCGCGTGGCTTTCTTTTTCTTCGCCATTACAACTCCTCTTCAAGAGCCCATGTTTTACGAACCCAGGCTAATCCGGTCAAGGAACATTGACTGCAGGCATTGGAGCAGTTGGATACGGTCGATAAGCACCGTGGTGCGTTGCAGCCACGATCACGAAAAGAACAGCAAATACGATGATGGCACGCATGGTCAGGCTCCGCATGAAACCTATCTAACACTCAATGATCTCGGGCATTGTGAACTAGCTCACCAGTTCCAGTGGATCGCAACGTTCATGACGCCTATGCTGCACATGTGCTGGAGGACAGTCGATTAGCGCAACCTAGCTGATGGCTGGAGTGCGGTTGCCGGACTCGTCATCGGTGGTATGCCCCTCGCCTTCGCCGGCAGCATGCTGAGCGTGAAGCCGCTGCCCTACTTCAAGCAAATAAGCCGGACGTCGGGCCCTCCACTCGGCTCCCCCTCCACTCTTGAGCCAAAAGCGATATTCACGAGCATGATCTTTTTCGGAAAACCGGTCTCCACTTTTCCGGATCATGCTCTAACGCATGAAGCACGGGCGACTTGGGGATGTCCCGATCGGTGTTGAACTACGTCGGGCCGACGTTGCCAGAATGAATGTTACGCGGCCCTTGTGACATGGGCAACGGGCTTGATCGTCATGGGATTGTGGTGAGCTTGAAGGGCCGCA
>NZ_JBVAPG010000440.1:0-833 GCF_055413685.1 Bradyrhizobium sp. LeoA1Lang
GCTCATGAAGGCCCAGATTTCCCGCGAAGTCGATCGGCTAGAACTGCTGCTCGAACAGATCAAGCTGGTTGAGGATGAACGCGATGCGCTCATCGCCGCACAAGCGGCCGCGGCACCGCCTTCGCCTGTCACGATGCTGCTCAATCTCAAGGGCATCGGCGCCGAGTTTGCTGCCAACCTATGGTCTGAAGGCCTGTTCCGGCATTTTAATAATCGCCGCCAGGTTGCTGCTTACGCGGGGCTGGCGCCGACGCCCTGGCAGAGTGGATCCGTTGATCGAGAACAGGGCGTTTCGAAAGCTGGAAATCCGAGATTACGCACGACGCTGATCCAGATGTCCTGGCTGTGGCTGCGTCATCAGCCCGGCTCTGCGCTGGCTCGATGGTTCAAGGAGCGCGTCCAGCGCAATGGTGGCCGCATGAAGAAGTCGACCATCGTGGCGCTTGCGCGCAAGCTGCTGGTTGCGCTCTGGAAGTTTGTGACCGCCGGTGTCGTCATCGAAGGTGCCATCATGCAGAACAGCTAATCTCGGCTGCTCCTCGAATTATTCTGAAAATTCTCCAGGACCCGATCAGTCCTGGTGGATCCAGGTCGACGAACCGACCAGAACCCTGGCGAAATGCCGTTTGAGAGAGTGGTCTCGTCGTCCTGAGCCCCGTCCGCCGCAAGCGGGATATTGGTGCAGCCGCGAAAGGTGGCGACCGAATGTGAGGTTGATCAGGCTCGGCAAACGAGCCGCGTCACGCACGGGCTTGGACCTGGATAGCGACGCTTCGGAGGGACTGCTGATGCATTGCGATTGATGGCCTTGACACGAACCATCCCATGTGAGG
>NZ_JBVAPG010000441.1:0-833 GCF_055413685.1 Bradyrhizobium sp. LeoA1Lang
TTGTATGGGCTGGGATTGCGCGTCGGGGAGGCCTGCAGGCTGCGCCTCAAAGATGTCGATCTGGAGCGGCGGTTGCTCATTATCCGGGAGACTAAATTCTACAAGAGCCGCCTCGTCCCATTTGGACCAAAGCTCGGAACGCTCCTGGCGCAGCATCTACGTCAACGCCAGACTGCGGCGCGCGCCGCCACTGCTGCAGACGACGCGCCGCTGTTCTGCTTGCGCGGGGGGAGGCCAATCAACCCTGGCACAATCAGCCAGACCTTTCACGCTATGGTCCTGAGCTTAAATCTGCAGATCCCGCCAGGCATTTCGCCGCCGCGCCTGCACGATCTGCGACACTCGTTCGCCGTTGGTACACTCACGCGCTGGTACAGGCTCGGCCTCGATCCTCAGACGAAGCTTCTTGCACTCTCAACTTTCATGGGGCACAGCGACATCAATTCCACTGCGGTGTATCTGACGCCGACCCCGGAGCTTCTCGAACACGCCAACCGTCGCTTCCGTGCCTTTGCTGCGACAACGCTCGGGGAGGATCAGTCATGACCCCCTCCCTCGGTACATTGGTTCAGTCATTTTTCACCGATCATCTCCCGGTACAGAAGGGCCTGCGGCTCGGTTCGATCCGCAGTTATCGTGACACGATCCGCCTGTTCCTGTGCTTCGTGTCCGAGCAGCGTGGTCGCCGGATTGCTACACTGGCCCTTGATGACCTGACATTCGAACGAAGTCTGGCGTTCCTGAGGCACCTGGAGCAAGAGCGCGGTAACTCGGTGCGTACTCGCAATCAACGGCGGGCAGCACTGAACACCTTCTTTGCCTACCTCGCGGTG
>NZ_JBVAPG010000442.1:0-818 GCF_055413685.1 Bradyrhizobium sp. LeoA1Lang
TGCGTTTCAAGCGCAATGAGAGCGATGAGGGCGCAATGTTGCGTGATCTCCTGCTCGCGCAACGCTCGACCGAAGGGGATATCGGCAACTGGCTGGCTGCGATGATCGCGCGTCGCGCGATCGAGCCCCCCTGATCGAGGGCTCGGAGGTCAAGGAATATTCTGCGCACCTCATCCCTGAAGGTGGCTACAAGGCAATCCCGCAGCTGTATGCCGAAGGTTGGGTCGTGGCCGGCGATGCGGCGCAGCTCAACAACGCCATTCATCGCGAGGGCTCTAACCTCGCGATGACCTCGGGCCGCATTGCGGCGGAAGCTATCGTCCAGGTGAGATCACGGCGTTATCCCATGACTGCGGCAAATCTGTCGCTCTACAAGAAGATGCTGGACGAATCCTTCGTGATCAAGGATCTCAAGAAGCACAAGGATATGCCGATGCTGATGCATACCAACTCGCAAAACTTCTTTCTCACCTATCCGCAGCTCGTCGCCAGGGCGATGCAGAACTATGTACGGGTCGACGGCACGCCGAAGGCCGAGAAGGAGAAGCTGACGTTGAAATCCTTTGTCAATGCGCGGTCATGGACCGGTTTATTTGGCGATGCATTCCGCCTCGCGCGCGCTTGGCGATAACCCATCAGAATCAAAGCTAAGGAAGCTGAAATATGAATGTCGAGACATCAGTGCGCGTCGAGGACAAGCTGTTCTACAACCGCTATCTTGTCGACGTCGGTCATCCTCACATCAAAGTACGCGCACATACGAAGCCGTCCCCACAGCTGCTTGCACTCTTGAAGGTCTGCCCGGCGCGCTGCTATGA
>NZ_JBVAPG010000443.1:0-808 GCF_055413685.1 Bradyrhizobium sp. LeoA1Lang
GGTTTCTGAATCCATGGGCAACCATGATTCGAAGATCGTGGACGCAGGCAGCGTCGATTGAGGAGACGCTTGCGTTGTGGGCGGCGTCGCTTCGGGAGATCAAGAAGCGGATACGTCCGTTGTTCAGGCAAGAACGTGTTGCGAGGAATGCGGGCCTGTTCCTGGAAGGCCTTCTCGGAGATGAGCAACGCAAGACCGGTTGGATGCGCGCCGAGGCGGCTGGCGATCCCGGCCCATGGCGTCAGCAGGCGATCCTGGGCCGCATGGATTGGGATGCGGATGCCCTGCGCGATATCGTGCGTGACTATGTCGTCGAGCATTTGGCGGATGACGATGCGGTGCTCGTGATCGATGAGACCGGTTTTCTCAAGCAGGGCAAAGCGTCGTGCGGCGTGGCGCGGCAATACACTGGTTCCGCAGGCAAGGTCACGAACTGCCAGATCGGGGTCTTCGTTGCCTACGTTTCGCGCCACGGTCATGCGTTCATCGACCGTACGCTGTATCTTCCGAAGGAATGGACCGACGATCCGGATCGCCTGGAAGCCGCATATGTGCCTGCCGACGTCGGCTTTGCGACCAAACCGAAGCTCGCGACGAGAATGATCGCAGGCGCAATAGCCGCGTCTGTGCCATTCAAGTGGGTTGCTGGTGACACCGTCTATGGTGTTGGCGATATCGAACAGCAACTGCGCCGGGCCGGCAAAGGCTACGTGCTCGGGGTCAGCAGCGCTCATGTGTTTCGATCCTGGGGCAAGCGACCGCCGGTCTCCGGTACGGCCGCAGACATCGCCCGGACGCGGCGCTCATC
>NZ_JBVAPG010000444.1:0-808 GCF_055413685.1 Bradyrhizobium sp. LeoA1Lang
GCGTTGGTGTATGCTATCGGCATGAAACGCGACGGCCGACAACTTGACCATCGAACCCTGGAAGAAATCCGCATGATGGCGTTGGAGCGAGTGCGCGAAGGTGAAAAGCCGAGCGCCGTCGTCGAGAGCTATGGATTTCACCGCAGCGTGATTTACCGCTGGATGAGAACGGCGAAAGGTCGTGGGAAGGGCCTGCGGGCGCTGGCGTCGCGCAAAGGAACGGGACGTCCGAAGAAGTTGACGCCGGCGCAAGAGCGGCAAGTGTTTCGCTGGATCAACGGCAAGAACCCGCTGCAATACGGTTTCGATTTTGGCTTGTGGACGCGGCAAATCGTGCGCGAACTGGTGGAGCGGGAATTCGGCGTGAGGCTGAGTCTGGCGTCGATCGGGGGGATGCTGGCGCGCTTGGGATTGAGCGCGCAGAAGCCATTGCAACGCGCCTATCAGCGTGACCCGGAGGCGATCGAGCGTTGGCAGCGGGAAACCTATCCGGCCATTGCGCGGCGTGCCAAGCGGGAGAAAGCGGATGTCTATTTCTGGGATGAATCCGGCTTCCGGGCGGATGCGGTGCAAGGCACGACGTGGGGCGTGAAGGGAGAAACGCCGGTGGTGCAAACGCCGGGGCAACGGCAAAGCATCGGCGCGGCGTCGGCGGTGAGCGCCAAGGGCGCGTTCTGGTTCGCGACGTACAAGGGCGCACTGTCTGGCGAGCTGTTCGTGGACCTGCTCAAGAAGCTGATGTATCGCCGCAAGAAAGCGCTGCATCTGATTGTGGACGGGCTACCCGCGCACAAGAAGGCGGTGGTCA
>NZ_JBVAPG010000445.1:0-805 GCF_055413685.1 Bradyrhizobium sp. LeoA1Lang
AGGCGAAGGCGGTGCCGCGGCCGCTTGTGCGGCGATGAGCGCATCGCGTTCATCCTCAACCAGCTTGATCTGTTCGAGCAGCAGTTCTAGCCGATCGACTTCGCGGGAAATCTGGGCCTTCATGAGCGCAGGTAGTGCACGCCCATCGCCGGTCCAGAGCTCGTCTAGCCGCTCACGTCGATCCTTGCGCAGTGGCTCATAATTCGCGATCCCTTGCGAGAACAACAGTCCCTTGATGCGATTGACGTGGGCGACACGCTCGACGATCAGCGCCTTGCGCTCGCGACAACTCCGTCGACGATCCTCTTCCTCGGGTGACGGAACCAGCACCATCGCACACACGCGCGGCTCGCCACGCTTGTAGGCCATTAGGGTTCGCAGCAGTGCCTCACCGTCGATGCGATCCGTTTTTGCCTGTCTGCGCCGGCGCGATGTCGCGATTGAAGCTGGGTCCACGACGTGGCTTTCGACCCCTTCTTTTTCAAGCACCCGATGAACCCAGAAGCCGTCGAGGCCGGCCTCCTGAATCGAGACGATCGGATAGTTATGCCCGGTCTTAGCTCGGCTTTTTTCGCGCAGCTTCGAAAACAGCGCGAACAACCCGGCCAGGTCTCCGGCTGACACCGAATGTTTCGACATCTTCTCGCCGTTTCCTGGCGACAACGAGGTTATCAGCCAACTAGAGCGGCTGAGCTCCAACGAAACGAAAATCGCGCCAAGATCGGTGCGGATGGTGGTCGGGTGGGCGGATCGTCCGGTCGTATGCATGATCACCTTCGGGATGAGTGTTTAGGCAGCCTTATTC
>NZ_JBVAPG010000446.1:0-801 GCF_055413685.1 Bradyrhizobium sp. LeoA1Lang
CAGAGGTCCCTTCAGAGGGGAGCACCCAATCATCGCCCAGCGGCAGCGTCAATCACCCCGATCGGGCAATCCAAAGCATTCCGCGCAAGTCAAGGCCGGGCACGGCGATCCTCTCGTGACGCTCACAAGCAAGCCGAGGGCGATCGTGTGGAGACCAACCGCCGGGACGCCGTTTCTCGCGCGGCTGCCACGCGTAGGCGCGCTAACGGCTTATGGCTTGCCGATGAAGGTCGCGAAGCGATGCGCGATCTCTTCGCGCCGCATCGGCAGCGGCTGACACGCCGCGGCATAGAGCGGAGTGTGCAGGCCTGCATCTCCGCCACGATCCGCACCTTCTCCTCGCCCATCCATCGTCGCGGCCGACGTTCCCCGGTGATCACCTCGACACGACGATAGGAATCACCTTCCAGCCCGCCATCAACATGGCATTTGCCATCGTTCCACCTCCACCGATCCGCTCATATCAGGCTGTATCGGGCGCTAGCCGAGGGACAGCTAGATAACAGGCCGGTTCCTGTCTCCAAGAGTAGTTCGTTTAGGAACCAATGGCTCTAACGGTAGAACATTTGGTGAGCGACGTCAGGACCGAATGCGCGCGACCCACGTGACCGCGATGAATAGGCTGAGCTGACGCGCGACGTCGATCTTCGTGCAGAAGTTTGGACATCCGATCTTGAGCTATGGCCGAAATTGGGTGATGGGGCTGATCAGGCGGCGCGGTTAGCTGGCGTCGTCGATTCTGCGACGCCGTCGGTAAATTTGACGCCGGCAATGACCCTTGGCAACTGATTTTCGCCCTTC
>NZ_JBVAPG010000447.1:0-791 GCF_055413685.1 Bradyrhizobium sp. LeoA1Lang
GAATGGGTTGCGCGACCGTTCCTCAAGGCCCCTTTCATTGCCAGGCCAAACAGCGCCCGCCACATGCACGATGATCGAGGCGTTGCGCCGGCAGCGCCACACCGGCAAGCAGATCGCCGCCGAGGTCGGTGTCTCGGCGGCGACCGTCAGCCGCGTCCTGCGGCGGCTGGGATTGAACCGGATGCGCGACCTGGCGCCGGCCGAGCCGGCCCGGCGCTATGAACGCGCCGCGCCCGGCGAAATGATCCACCTCGATATCAAGAAGCTCGGCCGTTTCGCGCATGTCGGCCACCGCATCACCGGCGATCGCACCGGCCAGAGCAACCGCCGCGGCGTCGGCTGGGAGTTCGTCCACGTCTGCATCGACGACCACTCCCGCATCGCCTTCTCCGAGATCAAGCCCGACGAGACGGCCGACAGCGCCGTTCCCTTTCTCAAGGCGGCGGTGGCTTATTACAAAAGCCTCGGCGTCACCGTCACCCGCGTCATGACCGACAACGGCAGCTGCTACAAGGCCTTCGCCTTTCGCGATGCGTGCCGGGACCTCGGCCTCAAGCACATCCGCACCAAGCCCTACACGCCCAAAACCAACGGCAAGGCCGAGCGCTTCATCCAGACCGCGCTCCGCGAATGGGCTTATGCCCAAGCCTATCCCACCTCCGACCGTCGTGCCGACGAGCTTCCGATCTGGCTGCACCAATACAACTGGCATCGGCCTCACGGCGGTATAAAATCTCAAACGCCGATCAGCAGACTCGGTCTCACCGAGGACAACCTCTTGAGGCTCCACA
>NZ_JBVAPG010000448.1:0-790 GCF_055413685.1 Bradyrhizobium sp. LeoA1Lang
AGGAAGCGAGTTCCTCGATCCGCATGACGCCGTGCAAGTACTCAGTGTTGCGCCGCGTGTCCGTCCGCATTGGCCGCGACTTCGGTGGCGATCTCATCAGATGCGAAGGCGATATGCTCATCGCTCGACGCTTGCTATTGCAGTATTCCGAGCGCGTGCTGGTCGTACGCATACGACGAAGTTTCGTCCAGCTTCGTACGGGCCGCGATCCTTCGTGCCATGAAAGCGCTCCAGGTCAGCGCATCGCTTGGACCGGCCATTGCCGCACTCGGTGACAAAGCCCCTGCGGTGCGCGTGCAGGCGGTCGGCGTGGTCGGCTAGCTCCCGAAGCGCTGCCCTCTCTGGTCCATGCGACCAAGGACGGGCATCCCGATGTCAGGCTTTCCGCGGTCGATGCGCTGTCCTTTGCACGGAATGAGGCCGCCGCCCACGCCGCCGCCGACGCGCTTTCGGATCCGGAATGGCAGGTGAGAGCAGTCGCCGCCGAGACGATCGGGCGCATCGGTCAGGCCTCAGTGGCAACAGGGCTCATCGCGGCGTTGAATGACAGCTATTGGCAGGTTCGTCAAAAGGCGTTGCAAGCCTGGGCAAGCTCCGCGTCCGGGAGGCGGTCAGCGCCATTGTGCCCTTCCTCGAAGACGAGCTGCCCTCGCTCCGCAAGGATGTAACCGGCATGAGGCCCCCACCTAGCCATCCTTCGGCTTGCGCGCGATACAGCCTGGCATGAGCGGATCGGTGGAGGTGTAACGATGGCAAATGCCATGCTTGATGCCAGGCAGGAAGGTGACTC
>NZ_JBVAPG010000449.1:0-782 GCF_055413685.1 Bradyrhizobium sp. LeoA1Lang
ACAAAGCACTCGCCCGCAGCCATGGCAGCGCGATCCAGCTCGCGTTTTGTCTTGCTCACGCCCGCCGCAAATTTGTCGAGGTCTACAAGACGACGCAGTCGCCGTACGCGCGCGAGGTGATCGAACGCCTGCAGGCGGTCTATGCCATCGAAGCAGAGATCCGCGGCAGCAGCGCCGAGCAGCGGCTGGCCGCCCGCTGCACCAGGGCTGCACCGCTGATGGCAGCGCTCAAGGTGCGACTGACCGAGATGGTCGACCAGCTCTTCTCCCAGTCGAAGCTGACGGAGGCCATCAACTACGCGCTCAACCACTGGGACGGATTGACGCTGTTTCTCCGCGACGGCCGCATCGAGGTCGACAGCAATACGGTCGAGCGGTCCATGCGCCCGATTGCCATGGGAAGACGCAACTCATTGTTCAGCGGCAGCGAAGGTGGCGCCGAGAGCTGGGCGATCCTGGCGTCGATCGTGAACACAGCAAAGCTCCATGACCTTGATCCGCAGGCCTACCTGACCGACGTGCTGGAGCGCATCGCCTCCGGGCGAACCAAGAGCCATCAGTTGTACGAGCTGCTCGCCTGGAACTGGAAGGCGGCGCACCAGCGTGCCGCACAGGCCGCGGCATGAGCCCGCGGCGCCATAAGGCATCGTCGTCGATGGCGGTCGCCGCGATGCCGCTTGAGGAACTCGAGCGGTGGCTGCAGGCTCGCGTCGATCGGCATCCTGCCGCCACCAGCATTCCCATGCTCGACGGTTACGTCGCCGCGATCGTGGCTGGACCGG
>NZ_JBVAPG010000044.1:0-57593 GCF_055413685.1 Bradyrhizobium sp. LeoA1Lang
TATGCTTCGACGTATCCATTCCAATGCGGATAATCTGCGTCACGGACGGCTCCCTCGTTTGAGATTTCGACAACCTCATTCTGGCACAACTGATGCCGTAGGGGGCCGTCCACCCCATCAACCACCGCTGCTGGGGCATAGGCGGAGCTCGGGCCACAGTCAGCCATAACAACAAAGGCCTGTGGTTATGGGTCCCGGCGTTCGCCGGGACGACAAATCAGCCGATCGCGATACCGCCGCCGATGGTGCGGTTGAGCACCTGCGTGGTTTTTTCGATCCGCTCGGCTGCGGCGTTGAGTGCGTTCGAGATTGCGACTTGCGTAGCGCGGGCGCGATCGACCGCGGCGGCTCCGGAGTTGCGTAAGGATTCGACTTCCTCTTCCAGGCTGCGGATGCGTGCGCCAGCGTCGACCAGTTCGTCGCAGGCGGTGAGCGCCGCCATCACCGTCAAACGGGCGTCGCCAATCTCGCCGAACTTGCCGCGCAGCGATTCGATGCGCGTTTCCAGGTTCTCCGCGAGCTTCAAGAGACGAACCTCCTGCCCCTCTTCGCACGCCATCCGGTATTGCCGGCCGTTGATGGTGACGTTGATGTGACTCATCGCGTCTTCTCCTCGCCATCAAGCACGGCGCGGATGGTGCCGATCGCCGTATCCAGCTTCTCGGCGATCTCGCGATTGGTGCGCTCGAGCTTGCGCGTCTTCACCAATGAGTTATCGAGCTCGTCCGCAAGCCGCGAGCGATCAGCACCGAGCGCCTGGATCCGGCTCGCCAGTTCGTTCTCGTCGCGGTCAGCCTCGCGCCGCCGCTCAACGGCGCTTTCCAGAGCATCGAGCGCCGCCATCAGCCGTCGTGTGGCGGCGTCGACGTCGGCGATAGCGGGCTCAACACTGGCAGCCGCGTTGGTGGAACGATCGCTCATACGAGACAAGGTACATCCTCGATGGCGTGGCCGTCCGCGAATCCTTGCGGTTCGGCAAGCGCTTAGGCGATGAAATTTACGTGGTGAGCGAGGCCGGCGCAACGCCGCCGGTAAACTATGCACCGATAGATGGAGCCTCCCCGGGCCCCGCACCTGTCGGTTTACCCAAGGGTCCTTTCTCCCTTCCGCTCGGGAAACCGGCGGCTCGCGCGGGTTCAGGCCCCGGTCGGCCGGACACACCGGAGGCAACTTTGCGGCCGAAAGCGCGTTTCCTTGCCTTGGACTTCCCTTGGACTTCCGGAATTGAGGTGCTATCCAGCCCTTCTCCGTGCCTACCACCCGCATATGGCGGCCCTCCGGGCGGCGCGCATGCAAGCCAAGCCTCTCATTTCAGACGGATTTTCATCATGACGCAGGTCGATCACACCCGTATGGCCAACGCCATTCGTGGGCTCGCAATGGATGCGGTCGAGAAGGCGAAATCCGGCCATCCCGGGCTGCCGATGGGTGCGGCCGACGTCGCGACCGTCCTGTTTACACAGTTCCTGAAATTCGATGCGGCCGACCCCGCCTGGCCGGATCGTGACCGCTTCGTGCTTTCGGCCGGCCACGGCTCGATGCTGCTCTATTCGCTGTTGTACCTCACCGGCAGCAACAAGGACATGACGCTCGACCAGCTCAAGCACTTCCGTCAATTGGGCTCGCTGACGCCAGGACATCCTGAGAACTTCCACACCAAGGGCATCGAGACCACCACCGGCCCGCTCGGCCAGGGCATCTCGACCGCGGTCGGCATGGCGGTGGCGGAGAAGATGCTGGCCGCCGAGTTCGGCAAGAAGATCGTCAACCACCACACCTACGTGCTCGCCTCCGACGGCGACCTGATGGAAGGCGTGTCGCAGGAAGCGATCGCGCTCGCCGGCCACTGGCGGCTCAACAAAATGATCGTGCTCTATGACGACAACGGCATCTCGATCGATGGCCCGACGTCGCTTGCCGACTCCGTCGACCAGGTGAAGCGATTCAAGTCGGCGGGCTGGGCCGCTGAGCTCATCAACGGCCAGGACCAGAAAGCGATCGCGGATGCAATCACGCGCGCGCAGAAATCGAGCAAGCCAACGCTGATCGCCTGCAAGACCACGATCGGCTACGGCGCGCCGACCAAGGCGGGCACCAACAAGGTCCATGGCGAGGCGCTCGGCGCTGACGAGCTGAAAGGTGCCAAGGAAAAGCTCGGCATCTCGCTCGAACCGTTCTCGGTGCCAGATGACGTGCTGAAGGCCTGGCGTGACGCCGGCGCGCGCGGCGCCGCGGAGCGCCAGGAATGGGAAGCGCGCTTCGCCGAGCTCGGCAGCCGCAAGCGCGCCGAATTCGAGCGCCGGCTGCGGCACGAGCGGCCGGCTTCACTGGCAAAGGCGCTGAAGGGGCACAAGAAGGCGCTGCTCGAAAACCCACTCAACGTTGCGACCCGCAAATCATCGGAGGCCGCGATCGAGGTGATCGCCGCCGCGATGCCGATGGAGTTTCTGGCCGGCTCGGCCGACCTCACCGGCTCCAACAACAACAAGGCGAAATCGGCGACCAACTTCTCCGCCAAGACCCCGAAGGGCCGCTTCATCCACTACGGCATCCGCGAGCACGGCATGGCCGCGGCGATGAACGGCATCTTCCTGCACGGCGGCTTTGCGCCGAACGGCGCCACCTTCCTGGTGTTCACCGACTATGCGCGGCCGGCGATGCGACTCGCGGCGTTGATGGGTACCGGCGTCGTCTATGTCATGACGCACGACTCGATCGGGCTCGGCGAAGACGGCCCGACGCACCAGCCGGTCGAACATCTTTCCGCGCTGCGCGCCATTCCCAATATGCGCGTGTTCCGCCCCTGCGATGCCGTCGAAGTTGCAGAATGCTGGGAGCTCGCGCTGAACCGGATCGACGGCCCGACAGTGCTGGCGCTGACGCGACAGAACCTGCCGCAGCTTCGAACCACCACGCCCGCCGATAATCCGTGCAGCCATGGTGCCTATGAGCTGGTCGCGGCCCAAGGTGACGCAAAAGTGTCATTCTTCGCGTCCGGTTCCGAGGTCGAGATCGCCGTCGACGCGCAAAAACAGCTTGCGGAACGCGGCATCCCATCGCGGGTGGTGTCGGTGCCCTCGCTCGAATTGTTGCTGGCGCAGCCGGAAGATCGGAAAAAGGCCATCATCGGCAACGCGCCGGTCAAGATCGCGATCGAGGCAGCCGTGCGCTGGGGCTGGGATGCCGTGATCGGGCAGGACGGCGAATTCATTGGCATGCACGGTTTCGGCGCCAGCGCGCCTGCCAAGGACCTTTTCAAGCATTTCGGAATTACCGCCGAGGCCGCCGTTAACGCTGCCCTGAAGCGCGTTGGCTAGCGGTTGAGCTTATCCGCAAAAAGGACTAGGTAATCCCTCATATAGTCCGCTCTCGTCCGGCCGAACCGGGCGATCCGCCGTAACACCTCCGCTGGGCGCGCGCCAGCGGGGATGGCATCAGCTATTAGAGGAGAGAAACAGCATGGCAATCCGGGTCGCGATCAACGGGTTCGGCCGCATCGGCCGCAATGTGCTTCGAGCCATCGCCGAGTCCGGCCGCAAGGATATCGAAGTGGTGGGCATCAACGATCTCGGCCCGGTCGAGACCAACGCCCATCTGCTCCGTTTCGACTCCGTGCACGGCCGCTTCCCTGGCACTGTCACCGTCGATGGCGATACGATCAGCGTCGGCGGCAGCAAGATCAAGGTGTCGGCTGAGTGCGATCCGTCCAAGCTGCCCTGGAAAGAACTCGGCGTCGACGTCGCGCTGGAATGCACCGGTATCTTCACGGCGAAGGACAAGGCGTCCGCGCATCTCACGGCCGGCGCCAAGCGCGTGCTGGTCTCCGCGCCTGCCGACGGCGCCGATGCCACCATCGTTTACGGCGTCAACCATGACACGCTGACCAAGGATCACCTGGTCATCTCCAACGGCTCCTGCACCACCAACTGCCTCGCGCCGGTGGCGAAGGTGCTGAACGACACCGTCGGCATCGAGACCGGCTTCATGACCACGATCCATGCCTATACCGGCGATCAGCCGACGCTGGACACGCTGCACAAGGATCTCTACCGCGGCCGCGCGGCGGCGATGTCGATGATCCCGACCTCGACCGGTGCGGCCAAGGCGATCGGCCTGGTGCTGCCCGAACTGAAGGGCAAGCTCGACGGCGTCGCGATCCGCGTGCCGACCCCGAATGTTTCGGTGGTGGATCTGAAGATCGTCGCCAAGCGCGCGACCGACGCCAAGGAAATCAACGAGGCGATGAAGCGTGCCTCGGAGCAGCAGCTCAAGGGCATCCTGGGCTACACCACCGCGCCCAACGTCTCGATCGACTTCAACCACGATCCGCATTCGTCGACCTTCCACATGGACCAGACCAAGGTGCTGAACGGCACGCTGGTGCGCGTGATGTCGTGGTACGACAACGAGTGGGGCTTCTCCAACCGCATGGCCGACACCGCCGTCGCGATCGGGAAGCTGCTGTAAAGACAGCACAGTGACGCTTCCTGCCTGGATCGGACTTCCCGGCGCGATATTGCTTCTCGCTTTTATCGCGTACGGGATCCGGCAGGGCACGAAGGTCACGACCAAGCAGGAGGGCGATCCGCCGACGCATAGTGGCGGTGACTTTCATCCCTGACGTATCCGCGTGGTGATTTCTCGCATGAAAAACTTCCGCACCCTCGACGACGTCGACGTGAAGGGCAAGCGTGTGCTGCTCCGCGTCGATCTCAACGTGCCCATGGAAAATGGCCGCGTCACCGATACCACGCGCCTCGACCGTGTCGCGCCGACGATCACCGAGCTTTCCGACAAGGGCGGCAAGGTCATCCTGCTCGCGCATTTCGGCCGTCCCAAGGGGCGCGACCTCAAGGAATCGCTGAAGCCGGTTGCTGAAGCGCTGTCAAAGGTGATCAAGAAGCCGGTTGCCTTCGCCGACGACTGCATCGGCGAGCCCGCGGCAAAGGCCGTATCAGAGCTGAAGGACGGCGAGATCCTTTGTCTGGAGAATACACGTTTCCACAAGGAAGAAGAGAAGAACGATCCGGCCTTCGTCGTGGAATTGGCAAAGCTCGGCGACGTCTGGGTCAATGACGCGTTCTCGGCGGCGCACCGCGCCCATGCCTCCACCGAAGGCCTCGGCCACAAGCTGCCGGCCTATGCCGGACGCACCATGCAGGCCGAGCTCGACGCGCTCGGCAAGGCGCTGGAAGCGCCGACCAAGCCGGTCATTGCGATCATCGGCGGCGCCAAGGTTTCCACCAAGATCGACCTCCTCGAAAATCTCGTGACCAAGGTCGATGCGCTGGTGATCGGCGGCGGCATGGCCAACACCTTCCTGCACGCGCAGGGCGTCGGCATCGGCAAGTCGCTGGCGGAGAAGGATCTCGCCGCGACGGCGCTGCGCATCCTGGACAAGGCCGCGGCCGCCAATTGCGCGATCATCCTTCCCGTCGACGCCGTCGTCGCCTTCCACTTCGCGGCCAATTCGCCGTCGCATGCCTATGGCCTGGACGCGATCCCGACCGAGGGCATGATCCTCGACGTCGGCCCGCAATCGATCGCCCGCATCCATGCCGCGATCGACGATGCGGCGACGCTGGTGTGGAACGGCCCGCTCGGCGCCTTCGAGCTGACGCCGTTCGATCGCGGCACCATGGTGGCAGCCAAGCACGCGGCCGAGCGCACCAAGGCCAAGAAGCTGATTTCGGTCGCAGGCGGCGGCGATACCGTCGCGGCGCTGAACCAGGCCGGCGTGGCACACGATTTCACCTATGTCTCGACCGCCGGCGGCGCGTTTCTTGAATGGATGGAAGGCAAGCCGCTGCCGGGCGTCGAAGTCTTGAAGATCCGCTAATTTTATCGGAGCCGGCGCGTACGCGCTGTAAATACAGGGAGAATCCGGATGGCTCGCATTACCTTGCGGCAACTGCTCGACCATGCGGCTGAGCACGATTACGGGGTGCCGGCCTTCAACATCAACAATATGGAGCAGGCGCTGGCGATCATGGAGGCGGCCTCGAGCGTTGACGCACCCGTCATCATCCAGGCCTCCCGCGGCGCCCGTGCCTATGCCAATGACGTGATGCTGAAGCACATGATGGACGCCCTCACCGAGATCTACCCGCAGATCCCGGTCTGCGTGCATCTCGACCACGGCAACGAGCCCGCCACCTGCATGACCGCGATCCAGGCCGGCTTCACCTCTGTCATGATGGACGGCTCGCTGAAAGCCGACGGCAAGACGCCCGGCGACTGGGATTACAATGTCGGCGTGACCAGGACGGTCACGAACATGGCCCATCTCGGCGGCATTTCGGTTGAAGGCGAACTCGGCGTGCTCGGCTCGCTCGAGACCGGCATGGGCGACAAGGAAGACGGCCACGGCGCCGAAGGCAAGCTCTCCCACGACCAGCTCCTCACCAATCCGGACGAGGCCGTGAAGTTCGTGAAGGAGACCAAGGTCGACGCGCTCGCGATCGCGATGGGCACCTCGCACGGCGCCTACAAGTTCACCCGCAAGCCGGACGGCGACATCCTCGCCATGAAGGTGATCGAGGAGATCCACCGCAAGCTGCCGAACACGCATCTGGTGATGCACGGCTCCTCCTCCGTGCCGCAGGACCTGCAGGACATCATCAACGAGTTTGGCGGCAAGATGAAGCCGACCTGGGGCGTGCCTGTCTCCGAGATCCAGCGCGGCATCAAGAACGGCGTGCGCAAGATCAACATCGACACCGACAACCGCATGGCGATGACCGGGCAGATCCGCAAGGTGTTCAAGGAACACCCGGAAGAGTTCGACCCGCGCAAATATTTGAAGCCCGCGATGGAAGCGATGACCAAGCTGTGCAAGCAGCGGCTGCAGGAGTTCAATACCGCCGGCCAGGCCAGCAAGATCAAGAAGGTGCTGACCACGGCGGAAATGGCCAAACGCTACGCCAAGGGCGAGCTCGATCCGAAGGTGGCGTGAAGCCGCCGCTGCCGTAGCCCGGGTGAAGCGAAAGCGTAACCCGGGGCCGCTTGCAACGCGGACACAGACGTCCCGGGTTACGCGTTCCGCTCCACCCGGGCTACAAGCTCTCCGCCCTCCCCTCGGACCTGGGAGGCGGAGGGTAGTTCGATTTGTAATCGCTGTTCGATTTTAATGTTAATCCTGCTCCAGAATGCGCGACCGCCCGCCGCGGCGAACGTTTTCTAGGCAATTGCCCGATAACCGCCTATTTTGGTTTGCAAGGGCATGAAACCATCTGGAGGACGTTCCATGAATCTCGCTGACCTCAACAAGATCGCGCTTGCCATGGTCACATCAGGCAAGGGCATTTTGGCCGCCGACGAATCCTCAGGGACCATCAAGAAGCGCTTCGACGCAATCGGGGTGGAATCGACCGAGGAGAACCGTCGCGACTACCGCGAGATGCTGTTTCGCTCGACGGAGGCGATGAGCAAATATATCTCCGGCGTCATCCTCTATGACGAGACGATCTGGCAGAACGCGAAGGACGGCACGCCGCTGGTCAAGCTGATCGAGCAGGCCGGCAGCATTCCCGGCATCAAGGTGGACGAGGGCACACAGGCCTTGCCCGCCTGCCCCGGCGAACTCGTGACCGTCGGCCTCGACAAGCTCGCCGAGCGGCTGAAGAAATATTACGAGCGCGGCGCGCGCTTTGCGAAATGGCGCGCGGTGATCGACATCGGCAGCGGCACTGACGGCCGGAGTATTCCGACCACCACCGCGATCCATGTCAATGCGCATGCGCTGGCGCGCTACGCCGCGCTGTGCCAGGCGGCGCAGATCGTGCCGATCGTCGAACCGGAAGTGCTGATGGACGGCGGCCACGACATCGACCGCTGCTATGAGGTGACGCAGCAGGTGCTCAACACCGTATTCCGCGAACTGTTCGTGCAGCGCGTCGAACTCGAAGGCATGGTGCTGAAGCCGAACATGGTGGTATCCGGCAAGAAGAGCCCGAAGCAGGCATCGGTTCAGGAAGTTGCGGAAAAGACCATTCGCCTTCTGAAGGCCTGCGTGCCCGCGGCTGTACCGGGCATCGCCTTCCTCTCCGGCGGCCAGAGCGATGAAGAGGCGACCGCGCATCTTGACGCGATGAACCGGATCGGCGGCCTACCCTGGAAGCTCACCTTCTCCTACGGCCGCGCGCTGCAGGCGGCGCCGCAAAAGGCGTGGTCCGGCAAGGCCGAGAATGTCGCGGCCGGCCAGCGCGCCTTCACCCACCGCGCGCGCATGAACGCGCTCGCGAGCAAGGGCGAGTGGGAGACTGGCCTGGAAAAGAAGGTGGCATAATTGGCCGCAAAGCCCGTTCCGCCGCGCCCGGCGCCGCGCCTCTATCTCGCGGCGCCGGTGGTGGAAGATCCCTCTGAACTCATCGCAAGCCTGCCCGCTCTGCTCGCCGCGGCCGATGTCGCGGCGGTGCTGGTGCGGCTGCGCGAGACCGACCAGCGCACGATGATCTCGCGCGTGAAAGCGCTGGTGCCGGTGATCCAGAGCGCCGGCGCCGCGCTCCTGATCGACGGCCATGTCGAGCTGGTCGCACGCGCCGGCGCCGACGGCGCGCATCTCACCGGCCTTGTCGCGCTGGAGGAGGCGCTGCCGTCGCTGAAGCCGGACCGCATCGCCGGCGTCGGCGGATTGCCGACGCGCCACGAGTCCATGGCCGCCGGCGAGCTCGGCGCCGACTACGTGCTGTTCGGCGAGCCCGATGCGCACGGACAGCGGCCCTCGACGCAGGCGATCGCCGAGCGGCTCAACTGGTGGGACGAGTTGTTCGAGCCGCCCTGCGTCGGCTACGCCACCTCGCGCGAAGAAGCTTTCGAATTTGCATCCGCCGGCGCAGACTTCGTCCTGGTCGGCGACTTCATCTTCGCCGACCAGCGCGGCGCCGGCGCGGCGCTCGCGGAGGTCAGCGCGACCATCCGGGAAGCGCATGCGAGCGCATTTGGGACGGCAAGGGCAGGACTGACCCCGGAATGAGCCTGCTGCGTCCGATAGCCGTGGTGCTCGGCTGCGCCGTGCTGACGACGGGCGCGGCCGCGCAGATTTCGCTGACGCCGCCCGCGGCGCAGGCGCCGGCCAGCAAGCCGGCTCCGAAGAAGGAACAGCCGAAGCCTGCGCCGAAGCCGAAGGCAGCGGCGGAAAGGAAGCAGGCCGCGCCAAAGCCGGCGCCTTCACCGACGCCATCGCCGAGCCCGACGCACCCGTTCGACGATCCCAATGTCGATCTCGTCTATGGCGCCTATCAGCGTGGCCTCTACAAGACCGCCTTCGACCTCGCCACCAACCGCGCAAACTACGCCCGCGACCCCAGGGCGATGACGATGCTGGGCGAGCTCTATGCCAACGGGCTCGGCGTCAAGCGAGATTACGGCAAGGCGATCGAATGGTATCAGCGCGCGTCCGATGGGGGCGACCGCGAGGCGATGTTCGCGCTCGCGATGATGCGGCTTGCGGGCCGCGGCGCCCCCGTGAACAAGGACGAGGCGGTCAAGCTGCTGGCGTCCTCAGCCAAGCTCGGCAATCCCAAAGCGGCCTATAATCTGGCGCTGCTCTATCTCGACGGCCAGACGCTGCCGCAGGACCTCAAGCGCTGTGCCGAATTGTTGCGGATGGCGGCCGACGCCGGCAGCCCCGAAGCGCAATATGCGCTCGCGACCTTCTACAAGGAGGGCACCGGCGTGCCCAAGGATCTCGAGAAATCGGTGCGGCTGTTGCAGGCCGCCTCGCTCGCCGACAATGTCGATGCCGAGGTCGAATATGCGATCGCGCTCTACAACGGCTCTGGCACGCCGCGGAACGAGCCGGCGGCCGTGGCGCTATTGCGCAAGGCGGCCCGGCAGAACTCGCCGATCGCGCAAAACCGCCTCGCCCGCCTGCTCGCCACCGGCCAGGGCGTCCCGCAGGACAAAGTCGAGGCGTTGAAATGGCACACCGTCGCCAAGACCGCCGGCAAGGGCGATCCGGAACTGGACGAGATACTGCTGGACATGAGCCCGCAGGACCGCGCCAAGGGCGAGGAGGCCGCGCGCAAATGGCTCGGCACCGGCAAATGACGCCTTGACGGCGCCATTCCGAGAGGGCACGCAGTCGGAAATCTCCGACGGCGCTTGGGCCGTTTTCCCACCGACAAGCCCTCCATCATGCTCTATTCCGCCCTCATCAACGTCATGGTCAAGGCCGCGCGCCGCGCCGGCCGCAGCCTCAAGCGCGATCTCGGCGAGATCGAGCACCTGCAGGTGTCGCTGAAGGGGCCGGCGAACTTCGTCTCGCTGGCCGACAAGCGCGCCGAGGAGATGCTCTACACCGACCTCGCCAAGGCCCGCCCGGGCTACGGCTTCATCGGCGAGGAAGGCGGCACCCGCGAGGGCACCGACAAGAGCCATAGCTGGATCGTCGATCCGCTCGACGGCACCACCAACTTCCTGCACGGCATCCCGCAATTCGCGATCTCGATCGGGCTGGCGCGCGAGGGCACGGTGATTGCGGGGGTGATCTACAACCCCGCCAATGACGAGCTCTTTATCGCCGAGCGCGGCAAGGGCGCCTTCCTCAACGACCAGCGCCTGCGCGTCGCCGGCCGCCGAAGGCTCGACGAATGCGTGGTCGCCTGCGGCTTGCCCCATATCGGCCGCGGCGACCATGGACTGGCGCTGAAAGAGATGGCCGTGCTGCAGAACAAGGTCGCCGGCTTCCGCCGCTTCGGCGCCGCCTCGCTCGACCTCGCCTTCGTCGCCGCCGGCCGCCTCGACGGCTATTGGGAACGCAACCTGCAGCCCTGGGATATCGCGGCCGGGCAGATCATGGTGCGCGAAGCCGGCGGCACCGTGAGCGGGATCGAGGGCAATGACGATCCGTTGCAAACCGGACACGTGGTCTGCGGTAACGAATTCGTGCACGGCGAACTGGTGAAGATTTTGAAGCCGCTGGGATAGTTGCTTCTTTGCAACCAAATCGTCATGGCCGGGCTTGACCCGGCAATCCATCATCAAAATGACTCTTTGCGAAGATGATGGATGGCCGGGTCAAGCCGGGCCATGACACGTCAGTGCGTCGGCCGCGCCGGTGCCGGCGGCGCGTGCGGCTCCGGCACCGGGGCCTGCTTCGGCTCGCGGTCGCCTGCCAGCACGCGTTGGACGCTGACGAAGAACACCGGGACCATCAACAGCGCCAGGATCACGACCGCGATCATGCCGCCCATAACGACGGTGCCGAGCGCCTGCTGGCTGGCACCACCGGCACCGGAGGCGATCGCCATCGGGAACACGCCGAACACGAAGGCGAGGCCGGTCATCAGGATCGGGCGGAAACGCAGCGAACAGGCTTCGACGGTCGCCTCGATCAGCGGCTTGCCATGGGCCCGCAGATCCTTCGCGAATTCGATGATCAGGATGGCATCCTTGGCGGCGAGGCCGATGATGGTGATCAGGCCGACGGTGAAATAGACGTCGTTGGCCAGCCCGCGCATGCTCGCGGCGATCACCGCGCCGGTGACGCCGAGCGGTATGGTCAGGAGCACCGCGATCGGAATCGTCCAGCTCTCATACAGCGCGGCGAGCAGGAGGAACACCACCAGCACCGACAAGGCCAGCAGGAACGGCGCCTGCGAGCCCGACAGCTTCTCCTGCAGCGACTGTCCGGTCCATTCATAGCCGAAACCGCGCGGCAATCTGCTCGCGAGCCGCTCCATCTCGTTCAGGGCATCGCCCGAAGTATAGCCGGGGCGCGCCTCGCCGGAGATGCGCACGGCGGGATAATAATTGAAACCCGCGATCTGGGTCGGTCCCTTCTGCCATTCGATCGTGGCGAACGACGAGAACGGCACGAGCTGCCCGCGGTTGTTCTTGACGTTGTAGTTGAGGATGTCATCCGCATTCATGCGGGTGAACTTGTCCGCCTGCACCACGACGCGCTGCATGCGGCCGCGGTTCGGGAAATCGTTGATGTAGTTCGAGCCGAGATTGGTCGAAATCGTGGCGTTGATGTCCTCGAAGGTGACGCCGAAGGCGCCGGCCTTTTCGCGGTCGATCACCAGATTGACCTGCGGCGCCGGCGGCAGGCCTTCGATATAGACCTTCTGCAGCACGGGGCTGGCATTGGCTTCCGCGATCAGGCGGTCGGCGGCGGCCATGAGCTGGGCGTAACCCTTCTGGCCACGGTCCTGCAGGCGGAACGAGAAGCCTGAGGAGTTGCCGAGGTTGTCGATCGGCGGCGGCTGCAGCGCCGAGATCTTGGCGTCGCGGATCGATGAAAGGTCGCGGTTGATGTCGGCGACGATCGCGGCCGCCGAATCTTTCGGCCCGCGCTCCGACCAGTCCTTCAGCGTGATGAAGGCCTGCGCGGTGTTGAAGCCCTGGCCGAGGAAGCTGAAGCCGGTGAGGAACGTGACGTTCTCGATGGCCGAGCGCGCCAGGAGATATTTCTCGACCTTCTCGATCGCGGCCTCGGTGCGGGCGAAGGAGGAATCCGACGGCGTCTGCACGTCGGTGGTGATGAAGCCCTGGTCGTCGACCGGCAGGAAGCCGCCGGGCAGTCGCACGAAGCCCCAGCCCAACCCGACCAGAAGCGCCACATAGATCAGCATCAGCCGCCCGGTACGCTTCAGCGTCCCGCGAACCGTGCGGGTATAGCCGTCGCGGGTGACATCGAGTGTGCGGTTGAACCAGCCGAACACGCCCTTGCGGGAATGGCCATGGCCTGCGGTCACCGGCTTGAGC
Organism: Bradyrhizobium sp. LeoA1Lang; assembly: GCF_055413685.1. Lineage (NCBI taxonomy): Bacteria > Pseudomonadati > Pseudomonadota > Alphaproteobacteria > Hyphomicrobiales > Nitrobacteraceae > Bradyrhizobium > Bradyrhizobium sp. LeoA1Lang. The sequence continues at coordinate 12,712 of NZ_JBVAPG010000044.1, forward strand.
AATGTCGCGCACAGCGCCGGCGTCAGCGACAGGGCCAGCAGCGCCGAGAACGCGATGGCGGCGACCATGGTGACCGAGAACTGGCGATAGATGATGCCGACCGATCCCGGGAAGAACGCCATCGGGATGAACACGGCAACCAGCACCAGCGTGATGCCGATGATGGCGCCGGTGATCTGCGACATCGCCTTGCGGGTCGCCTCCTTTGGCGGCAAGCCTTCCTCGGCCATGATGCGCTCGACGTTCTCGACCACGACGATGGCGTCGTCCACGAGGATGCCGACCGCGAGCACCATGCCGAACATGGTCAGCATGTTGATGGAATAGCCGAGCATCATCAGCGTGGCGCAGGCCCCAAGCAGCGCGACCGGCACGACGATGGTCGGAATGATGGTGTAGCGGATGTTCTGCAGGAACAGGAACATCACGACGAAGACCAGCACCACGGCTTCGACCAGCGTCGTCAGCACCTTCTCGATCGCGGCCTCGACCACGGGCGTGATGTTGTAGGGGATCTCGTAGGAGATGTTGGCCGGGAAGAAGCGTGACAGCTCCTTCATCTTGGCTTCCACCGCGCTTGCGGTCGCCAGCGCGTTGCCGCTCGGCGACAGCAGGACCGAGAGGCCCGCCGTCGGCTTGCCGTTGAGGCGTGTCTGGAACTGGTAGCTGAGGCCGCCGATCTCCAGCCGCGCGACGTCGCGCAGGCGCACGGTCGAACCATCAGGATTAGCGCGCAGGATGATGGCGCCGAACTCGTCCGGCGAGGAGAGCTGGCCCTTCACCAGAACCAGCGCTGAAACCCGTTGCGAGTCCGTCGCCGGCTCGGCACCGATGCTGCCCGAGGCGACCTGCGCGTTCTGCGCTGATATCGCCTTGTTGACGTCATCGGCGGTCAAGCCATAACCGACCAGCTTTGCGGGATCGAGCCAGATGCGCAAGGAGCGCTCGGTCGAATAGAGCGTGGCGCGGCCGACGCCGGGAATGCGGCGGATTTCGCCGAGCACGTTGCGGATCATGAAATCGCCGAGACCGATTTCATCAAGGCTGCCGTCGGTCGAATTCAGCGTGATGATCTGCAGCACCGCGCTGGAGGCTTCCTCGACCAGGATGCCCTGCTGGATCACGGCGCGCGGCAGGCGCGCCTCGATGCGCTTGAGGCGGTTCTGTACCTCGACGGAGGCCTGGCTGGTTTCGGTGCCCGGGACGAAATTGGCGATGATCTCGACCTGGCCGAGCGAGTCGCTGGTGGATTCGAAATTCAGGATGCCGGAGGCGCCGTTCAGCTCCTCCTCGATCAGCCGGGTGACGCTGTTATAGAGATTTTCCGGTGAGGCGCCGGGATAGCTGGTCGAGATCGAGATCGAGGGCGGCGCGATGATCGGATATTGCGCGATCGCCAGCAGCGGAATCGAGATCGCGCCGATCAGGCAGATGAAGAGCGCGACGACCCAGGCGAAGATCGGCCTGTCGATGAAAAAGCTCGCCATCTCGGATCACCGCAGCGCTTGCGCGGCTTTATTTTCCCCCGGTACAGCGGTCGAAGCATCCGCCGCCTCGGTGAACGCCTGCGGTCGGACCTTGTCGCCTGCCGCGAATTTCTGGAAGCCCTCGACCACGACGCGGTCGCCGGACTTCAGACCTTCGGTCACGAACACCTGCCCGTTCTGCAGCGAGCCGGTACGGACGGGCTGAACCGCGACGCGACCGTCGTCCTTGACCACGAACACCTCGCTGCCGCCACCGCCATTGCGCTGAATCGCCTGCTGCGGCACCGCGATCGAGTCAGAGTCGATGCCCTGCTCGATCAGCACGCGCACATACATGCCCGGCAGCAGCTCTCGCCTTGGATTGGGGAACTCGCCACGCAGGGTCACCTGCCCGGTATAGGCGTCGACCTTGGCGTCCGAGAACAACAGCTTGCCGGGAATCGGATAGATCGTGCCATCGTCCTGCAACAGGCGCACCTTCATCGCGTCAGGCGCGATGCGGTCAAGTTCGCCGGTCTCGAATGCGCGGCGTAGCTGGTTGAGCTCGGTGACCGACTGGGTGAAGTCGGCATAGATCGGGTCGATCTGCTGGATGGTCGCAAGCGAGGTGGAGTCGTTCTGCACCACCAGCGCGCCTTCGCTGACCAGGGCGGCGCCGACGATGCCGTCGATGGGAGCACGGATGGTGGCGTAATCCAGATTGAGTTTGGCGCGCGCGAGATCGGCCTCGCGGGCCGCGACATCCGCTTCGGCCTGGCGCTGCGCGGCAATCGCCTTCTCGTTCTCGGCCTCGGGCATGGCCTTCTGGTTGTAGAGGGTCGTAACGCGATGCGCGTGCTGGACCGCCTGATCGAGCACGGCCTTGGCGCGTGCGAGCGCAGCCTGATTGGACTGCACCTCGACCTCGAATGGCCGCGGATCGATGCGATACAGGGGATCGCCGGCCTTCACCTCGGTGCCCTGGTGGAACAAGCGCTCGACGACGATGCCGGAAACGCGCGGGCGGACTTCGGCGACGCGCGTGGGCGCAACACGGCCGGGCAGCTCGCGCACCACCGCGCGCGACTGCGGCTTGGCGACGACGACGCTGACCTCGGGTTCGGGCGCCGCCTCCGACGCAGCGGTCGCGGCAGTCGGCTCATCACAGCCGGCTAGCAGTGGCGCCGTGGCGGCCAGCATCAGGAGAATGCATGCCGTTCGTGCGCGTAGTCCGGACATTGAAAGCGTCGCCCCGAGTTTGAATTGTTGAACACAAATGACACCGCGGCGTCGCTGCCGACTCCGCCTGTCACGCCGTTCAGGATAAGGTCGAGGTGCTGCGACGCAATACATCGCTGCGGCGGCTCAATGTCACACACGTATAATATATTGAATTGGCATGTTTTTCTCCGATTCACCGGATTGTGAAACCGGTTCCATCGGAGCTTGTGGGGGTAACGTACTACGCCTTCCTCGACACAGCGTGGCTACCGCCGATCTGCTGCTATCTCCGAATCAAGCGGGCGCGCTGTAACGGAGAATCCCTGCCGACATTTTCCGGTTGCTCGGTCGTCTCTCGTTATCCGGCATCGACATCGGTTCGCCCGCTTCGACAATGGCGGGCGAATGCGCGATCCGGAAATGCGGGCGCGTGCGGCTACGACCGATGTCGGCCAATTCGCAACAGGCGGAACAGCTTCGAGCGAGACGATTTCGGTGGATGACACGACCGCCGTCGCTGTCCTGTTCCGCTTCCGCCCCGAAATACCCGGTTTCCGATCTTTTTTCCCGCGGCCGCTGTGCCATATTGGCTGCCCAACGCGGCTTTTCGCAACGGACATGCCGGCAATGCCCTCCTCTCCCCGCTCCGACATGGAGACCGAACTCAGCAAATTGTCCTCTCCACGGATCTTCCTGGTGCGGATGCTGGTATTTCTCGTGCTGTGCGCGCTGATCGGCATCGTCCTCTACAAGCAGATCGTCGTCGCCTTCTTCGCTAATCCGGGGCTGAATGCGCTGATCGGCGCGGTGCTTTTGATCGGCATCATCCTGTCGTTCCGCCAGGTGATCCGGCTCTATCCAGAGGTGCGATGGGTCAACAATTTCCGGATCGCCGATCCCGGGCTCGCGATCGACCGGCGGCCGACCTTGCTGGCGCCGATGGCGGCGATCCTCGGCGGCGAGCGCAGCGGGCGGATGTCGATCAGCCAGCAGACGATGCGGCACCTGCTCGATTCCATCGCGACTCGCCTCGACGAGGCGCGCGACATCTCGCGCTACATGACGGGCCTGTTGGTGTTCCTCGGCCTGCTCGGCACCTTCTGGGGCCTGATCGAAACCGTCGGCTCGGTCGGCAAGGTGATCGATGGGCTGAAAGTCGGCGGCGACGCCGGCGCGCTGTTCGACACGCTGAAAGAAGGCCTGGCCGCGCCGCTCGGCGGCATGGGCATCTCGTTCTCGTCCTCGCTGTTCGGCCTCGCCGGTTCCCTGATCCTCGGCTTCCTCGACCTGCAATCCAGCCAGGCGCAGAACCGCTTCTATACCGACCTTGAGGACTGGCTTGCGACCACGGTGCGGGAATATGCCGGTGACGGCGTCGTGGCCGCCGCGGGTGGTGGCGGCAACCTGCAGCACGCGATCGAGCGGCTGCGTGTCGCGGTGGAGGAAGGCGGGGGAAGCCGCGGCACCACCGCGGCGATGGCCAATCTCGCCGAAGCGATCCAGGGATTGGTTGCGCATATGCGTACCGAGCAACAGATGATCCGGGAATGGGCCGACGGCCAAGGCGAGCAGAACCGCGAGATCAAGCGCCTGCTCGAACGCCTCGCCCGCCAGCCGGAGAAGAGTTAGAGCATGATCCGGAAAAGTGGAAACCGGTTTTCCGAAAAGATCATGCTCAAACAAAGAGATGAGATCATGATCCGATTTCGTCAAATCGGATCATAATCTAGAGAGACGGTGCCGATCTTGAAAGCCGACGGAAACCCGCGGCGGCCGTCCAAACACCAACGCTAGTAGAGAGTCAAAATGGCCCTTGCCCGTGCCCGCCGCGGTGAATCCGGCTTCAACTACTGGCCGGGCTTCGTGGACGCGCTGTCGACGCTGGTGCTGTCGATCGTATTCCTGCTCTCGGTGTTCCTGGTGGTGCAGTTCTTCCTGTCGCAGGAAGTCTCCGGCAAGGACAAGGCGCTGGAGCAGCTCAACGCCAAGATCGCCCAGCTCAACGACATGCTGTCGCTGGAAAAGCTCGGCAAGCTCAGCCTCGGCGAACAGATAGCGCAGCTCCGCGCCGGGCTTGTCACGGCCGAAGGCGAGCGCGACCGCATCAAGGGACTCTATGAGGGCCTGGCCAATGCCGGCAGCGACGCGCAGGGCCGCGCTACCGAGCTCACCAAGGCGCTCGATTCCGAGAAGCAGGTCTCCTCGCGGGCGCTGGCGCAGATCGAGGTGCTGAACCAGCAGATCAGCGCATTGCGCCGTCAGCTTGCCGCGCTCGAGGAAGCGCTCGACGCTTCCGAGAAACGCGACAAGGAATCGCAGGGACGCATCGCCGATCTCGGCCAGCGATTGAACGTGGCGCTGGCGCAGCGGGTGCAGGAACTGTCGAGATACCGCTCGGAGTTCTTCGGCCGCCTGCGCGCCATCCTGGGCAACCGGCCGGACATCCGCATCGTCGGCGACCGCTTCGTGTTCCAATCCGAAGTCTTCTTCGATACCGGACAGGCCACGCTGTTGCCTGAAGGCCGCGCCGAGCTCGACAAGCTCGCGGCTGCCCTGATCGACCTCGACAAGCAGATCCCAAGCGAGATCGCCTGGGTGCTGCGGGTCGACGGCCACACCGACGTGCGGCCGATCAACAGCCCGGTGTTCAAGTCGAACTGGGATCTCTCCGCCGCACGCGCGATCTCGGTGGTGCAATATCTGATCTCGCTCGGGGTGCCCGCACAGCGGCTCGTCGCCGCCGGCTTTGGCGAATTCCAGCCGCTCGACACCGCGCAGACGGAAGACGCCTACAAGCGCAACCGCCGCATCGAATTGAAGCTGACGGAACGGTAGTGACGAGCGGGTTCAAGCTTCGCCCCTATCGCGCCGAGGACGAGGACGCCGCGATCGAGCTTTGGCGGCAAACCTGGCAGCAGGCCTATCCGTCGATCGATTTTGATGCCCGCGTGGCGTGGTGGCGCGAGCGCTGGCGCAGCGAGCTGGTGCCGAAGGCAACCATCATCGTCGCGGAAGAGGCGGATGCGCTGGTCGGCTTCGTGACCATCGATGCAAGCGGCTATCTCGACCAGCTCGTGGTCGATCCCGCGCATTGGGGCTCGAAGCTGGCAAGCGCGCTGGTAGATGAAGCCAAGCGCCTTTCGCCCGATGGCGTGACGCTGCTGGTGAACAAGGACAACGCGCGGGCCATCCGTTTTTATGAACGAAACGGCTTTGTGCATGCCGGCGAGGACGTCAACCCGACGTCAGGACGTCCGGTGTTGAGAATGGCGTGGAGGTCGTAGCGGCAATTATTCTCCACGCACTCCAGCGTCATGCCCCGGCTTGACCGGGGCATCCAGTACGCCGCAGTTTCTCCGTATCCCACGTCCGTCTCTGGAATACTGGATCGCCCGCCTACGCGGGCGATGACGGCGGAGTTTGTGGCGCGGAACGCGAACTCAAACGCCCTCGAACTGTAACCTTGCCAGCCTTGCATAGAGCCCGTTGGCGGCGACCAGCTCGGCGTGGGTGCCCTGCTCGACGATCTTGCCGTGCTCCATCACCAGGATGCGGTCGCAGGAGAGCACGGTCGCGAGCCGGTGCGCGATGACCAGCGTGGTGCGGTGGCGCATCAATTCTTCCAGCGCGGTCTGCACCAAGGTCTCGCTTTCGGCGTCGAGCGCGGAGGTGGCTTCATCGAGCAGCAAGAGCGGCGCGTCGCGCAGGATGGCGCGTGCGATCGCGATGCGCTGACGCTGTCCGCCCGACAGCGTCACGCCGCGTTCGCCGAGCTGGGCCTCGAAGCCGCCGGGCAGCCGGCGCAGGAATTCGGTGGCGTGCGCCAGATCGGCGGCGTGCTCGACTTCGGCATCTGACGCATCGGGCCGGCCGAAACGGATGTTCTCGCGCGCCGACGTCGCGAACACAACGGTATCCTGCGGCACCAGCGCCATGCGCGAGCGCAGCGCGCTTGGATCCGCCTGCCGCACCGGCACGCCGTCGAACGAGATCGTGCCCGAGATGGGATCGTAAAAGCGCAGCAACAGATGGAACAGCGTGCTCTTGCCTGCGCCGGAGGGACCGACGATCGCGACCTTCTCGCCGGAGCGCACCGAGAACGAGACGCCGTCGACGGTCTTCACGGACCGCCGCGTCGGATAGGCAAAGCTGATGTTGTCGAACGCAACATCGCCGCGGGCGGGCTGCGGCAGCGCGAGCGGCGCGGCCGGCGCCGTGATCTCCGGCTTGACGCGCAGGATCTCGAACAGCCGCTCGGCAGCACCGGAAGCTGCGGAGATTTCGCCCCAGACTTCGCTGAGCTGGCCGAGGGCGCTGGCAGCAAAGGCGCTGTAGAGGATAAACTGGCCCAGACGTCCCGGCGTCATCGCGCCCGCGAGCACGTCGTGCGAACCGACCCAGAGGATCAGCACCACGCTCGAGAACACGATGAAGATGATGATCAAGGTGAGCACGGCCCGCGCGCGGGTGGAGCTGCGCGCGGCGTCATAGGCCTGCTCGACCTCGCCGCCGAAGCGCAAGGCGGCGAGCCGCTCGCTGGTGAAGGCCTGCACGGTCCTGATGGCGCCGACCAGCTCGGAAGCATAGGCGCTGGCCTCCGCGAGCGTGTCCTGCGCATTGCGCGACAATCGGCGCACCCAGCGCCCGAACGCGACCAGCGGGATCACGATGATCGGGATCGCCAAGAGCACGAAGCCGGAAAGCTTCGCGCTGGTGACCACCATCATCGCGGCGGCGCCGAGGAACAGCATCATGTTGCGGAGCGCGATCGACACGGAGGCGCCGACCGCTGATTTGATCTGGGTAGTATCGGCGGTCAGGCGCGACACCAATTCGCCACTGCGCGCTGAATCGAAGAAGGAAGGCGACAGCGAGATCAGATGCGCGAACACGTCGCGGCGGAGATCGGCGACGATGCGCTCGCCGATCGTCATGACCAGATAGTAACGCGAGGCGCTGGCGCAGGCGAGCACCGCCACCACCGCGATCATCACGCTGAAATAGCTGTTGATCATGGCGATGCCTTCGGCCGTGAAGCCGAAGTCGATCATGCGCCGGATCGCGACCGGCACGACCAGCGTCGTGATCGCCGCAACCGTCAGAGAGATAAAGGCGAGGATGGCCCGTCCACGGTAGCGCGCTACATAGGGCGCGAGCGCCAGCAGCGGCTTCAGCCTGGCGCGGCTCTTCCCTTCCGTCTCGGTCAAGGTGGATTCGACCAGCTCTTCGCCTTCGAGCAGCGCATCGCGCCGCGGCGGCATCGGGCTGGGCGGGTGGTCAAACTGTTCGGCTGCGCTCATCGGGACAAGGACCAGTTTTTATGTTTTCCAGATAGGCCCCGCGGAAGCGGCTGGCAAATCCGGAAGAGTCCTAATCCGGTAACCCCCGGTGGCTTGTTTTGGGGGTCTCCTTAGGCTATAGAACCGCCCAAATCCCGTATCTTTGGACCACTTGCGACGGGCGCCGGCGCGCCGAAGGAACTGCCATGAAAGCCGATATTCACCCGAATTATCATACGATTACGGTCGTGATGACCGACGGCACCGAGTACCAGACCCGCTCCACCTGGGGCAAGGAAGGCGACAAGCTGCAGCTCGATATCGATCCCAGGTCGCACCCGGCCTGGACCGGCGGCTCGCAGCAGCTCCTCGACCGCGGCGGCCGCGTGTCGCGGTTCCAGAAGAAGTTTTCCGGCTTTTTGAAAAAGGACTGAGCGCGCAAAGGCTCGCTCTTTCCTGTTATCGTCCGACAAACGCCCCTGCCAAGTCAGGGGCGTTTCTGTTTTCACGCGTCATTCCGAGCGAAGCGAAGCAATCCATCTCTCCGCTCGCTGCGGCATGGATTGCTTCGTCGCTTCGCTCCTCGCAATGACGGGGGTCGACGGAAAACGGCCGTTACCGCTCGAACGCGGCCTTCAGGCGGTTGAGCTGCGGCACCAGCGGGTTGCCGATCGCGGCGCGATCAGCCTGCGGCGCATGGATCGTGCTGTCGAGCCGGCGCACGCGCGCCTGGAGGTTCATCGAGCGGGAAATCAGGTCCTGCAATTGTTGCGGCAGTTTCTCGATCAGTTCCGCCGAGCCCGGATCGGCCGCGGAGAGCTTCACCTTGGTCTTCTCCCGATTGGCCTGGGTCAGCGTCATCTCGCCTTCCTTCACCGCGCGATGGAGCAGCAGCCAGGAGGCAAGCTGCATCAAACGGGTGGTCAGGCGCATGCTTTCGGTCGCATAGGTCAGGCTGACGGACCGTTCCAGCGCCTTGGCCTGGCTGCGGCCGTCGCCATCGAGATAGGCGGCGGTCTCCTCGACCAGATCCATGCCCTCGCGGAACAAAGCTCCGAATGCCGCAGAATTGGTCAGCCGCTCGCTGAACAGAACAAGCGCGGAATCGCTGTACGACCGCTCCAGCATGGTTAACGCCCTCACGCCACTTTTGATTTTGAACACCACCGGCTTTGCGCCAGCTTTATGATGAACAAATCATTGCGCTTGCGGGACGAAGAGTCCAGCCGCAAGCGGAATTATGGTTTCCAGCGAAATGCTGGAAACGACAAGCCAGTGACAACGCCAAAAAAGAGCCGCCGTTTCCGGCGGCTTTGAAGTTGATAACAGGGAGGCGTCAAACAGAGTGGACAGGAGCCACTCGGTGTCCAAACGAGGACGATGCAGTCATAAACGAGAAAGCTTAATTGATCGTAAATGAGCGATTTTGTTTAAGCTTCGTTTGCCATATCGGCCATTGGCCTAGTTTGGGACAGGCCTGCAGTTTCGTAGCCCGGATGGAGCGCAGCGCAATCCGGGGACCGGTCCGAGCCGGATGCACCGATCCCGGATTACGCTGCGCTCCATCCGGGCTACCGGTGCGCGCTACGACTTGAAGAAGCTGTTGGCGGCGTCCTTCGAGGCACGCTTCTTGGTGACCGCCTCGCGCAGGCGCTCGACCTCGGCCGAGAGCATCGCCATGCGGTCGCTCAATTCCTCGACCGAGAGCAGCGACAGGTCCTGCCCGATCTCGTGCGAAATCTTCTTCCGCGGCCGCTCGTCATCTTCCATCGCCATGCGCTTCCTCCGTGTTTTGCCCTAAGCATGAAAAGCCGGTCTCCACTTTCCGGTCATGCTCTGTCACGATCCCGTTGCAGCGGTTGCCAGCGCGATGCAGGCTGGGTAATCAACGTGCCGCGTCTGGAATCCTCCCATTTCGCCAAGGAAAAACCATGGAAAAGCTGCCCGCGCAAATGACCGTCGTCGGCATCAGCAAGCCCGGCGGGCCGGAAGTATTGCTGCCGGAGACGCGCCCGGTGCCGGAGCCGGGCCAAGGCGAAATCTTGGTCAATGTGAAGGCGGCCGGCGTCAACCGGCCTGACGTGGCGCAGCGTTCCGGTTCCTATCCGCCGCCGCCCGGCGCCAGCGACCTGCCCGGCCTCGAGATATCAGGCGAAGTGGTTGCGGTCGGGCCCGGCGCGAGCAGGCACAAGGTCGGCGATACCGTGATGTCGCTGGTCGCCGGGGGCGGCTATGCGCAATATTGCATCGCGCAGGACGCGCAAGCGATGACGGTGCCGCCGTCACTGTCGATCGAGGAAGCCGGCGCACTTCCCGAAACGCTGATGACGGTGTGGCACAATGTGTTCGAGCGCGGCGCTCTGCAAAAAGGCGAGACGCTGCTGATCCATGGCGGCTCCTCCGGCATCGGCACCCTGGCGATCCAGCTTGCGAAAGCGTTTGGCGCCAAGGTGATCGTCACCGTCGGCTCGCAGGACAAGGCGGAGGCCTGCCTGAAGCTCGGCGCTGATCGCGCGATCAACTACAAGAGCGAGGATTTCGTCGCCGAGGTGAAGGCCGCAACCGATGGCGCCGGCGCCAATGTCATCCTCGACATGGTCGGCGGCGACTATATCGATCGCAACTACGACGCAGCCGCCGTCGAAGGGCGAATCGTGCAGATCGCCTTCCTGGCCGGAGCGCCGAAGGCGAGCGCCAATTTTGCAAAGCTGATGATGAAGCGCCTGCACCATACCGGCTCGACGCTCCGCCCCCGTAGTCATGCGGACAAGGCGGCGATGGTCGCCGCGATCGAGGCCAAGGTGATGCCGCTACTCCGCGAGGGGCGGGTAAAACCGCTGATGGACAGCACTTTCCCGTTGGAAAAGGCTGCCGACGCCCACCGGAGGATGGAAACCAGCGCGCATATTGGCAAAATTGTGTTGGTCGTTTAACGCTTCCACCGCCCGGCCCAACCGGAAACCCTTTGATTTCCTTCGCTTTCGTGGCATTTATCCGGGAGCGGCGGGGCGCTGGTTCGCCCGCATGAATCGTGAAAGCGCGGAGTACTGACATTGCGTCTGATCAGGTGGCTTGCGCCGCTTGCGCTGGCCCTCATGATGGTTGTCGGCGCGGCCCCGGCGCGTGCAGTTGATGCCGTCAGCGTCCGCAGCGACGCGCCCGCGATTGATCTCACCGCCGTTCTCGACCATCAGCGCAGCGACACCGACCGCATCCAGGTCTCGACCGCGCCCGGTACCGACGGCATCGTCCGCCGCATCGAGGTCCGCGCGCGCGAGGGCGGGCAATATTGGGTGGTGTTCGCGCTCGCCAACAACACCGACGACCAGCTCGACCGCCTGATCGTCGCGCCGCATTACCGCATCGTCTCGTCCGGCCTGTTCTGGCCGGATCTCGGCCTGTCGCGCATCGCCACCATCACACCGTCGGTCGGCGACCGTCCCGAGCGGCAGGAGAGCCCGACCGCGGATGTCTTCCGCATCACGCTCGATCCGGGCGCGGTCGTCACCTATGTCGCGGAATTGCGCACCGACAAGCTGCCGCAGCTCTATCTCTGGGAGCCCGAGTCCTACAAGGACAAGGTCAACTCCTTCACGCTCTACCAGGGCATCGTGATCGGCATTTCCGGCCTGCTGGCGCTGGTGCTGACGATCCTGTTCGTGGTCAAGGGCAGCATCATGTTTCCGGCGGCCGCCGCGCTCGCCTGGGCGGTGCTGGTCTATATCGGCGTCGATTTCGGCTTCTGGGGCAAAGTGCTGGACATGTCGAACAACGCCGAGCGCGTCTGGCGCGCGGCGGGCGAGGCGATATTGGCGGCGACGCTGCTCGTGTTCCTGTTCGCCTATCTCAATTTGAGTCGCTGGCATGTGCGCTATTCCCACATCACCATCGGCTGGCTGCTGTTCCTGGGATCGCTGGTGGCGCTGGCGCTGTTCGATCCCGCGGTGGCTTCCGGCATCGCGCGCATGTCGCTCGTCATGATCGCCTTCGCCGGCTTTGCGCTGATTGTCTATCTTTCGACCCACGGTTTTGACCGCGCCGTTCTCTTGATCCCGACCTGGTTCCTGCTGGTGGTCTGGGTGGTCGCGGCCGGCATGACGGTGGCGGGCAGTGTCACCAATGACATCGTTGGTCCGGCGCTGCTCGGCGGCCTCGTGCTGATAGTGATGCTGATCGGCTTCACGGTGATGCAGCATGCCTTTGCCGGCGGCGGCGCCACCACGGGCGTCGTCTCCGATGTCGAGCGGCGGGCGCTGGCGCTGACCGGCTCCGGCGACCTGATCTGGGACTGGGACGTCTCTGCCGACAAGGTGTTCACCAGCCCCGAGACCGAGGCCCTGCTCGGCCTGAAGCGCGGCACGCTGGAAGGGCCGGCGGCGAAATGGCTGGAGGTGCTGCATCCGCTCGACCAGGACCGTTTCCGTGCAGCACTTGACAGCGTGCTCGACCAGCGCCGCGGCCGCCTGGTGCAGGATTTCCGGCTGCGCACCCCGGACGGCCATTTCATGTGGTTCGCGCTGAAGGCGCGGCCTGTCGTCGGCTCCGACGGCGAGGTCTCGCGCGTGGTCGGCACGCTTACCGACGTCACCGACATCAAGAATTCCGAAGAGCGGATGCTGCATGACTCGGTCCACGACAATCTGACCGGCCTGCCGAACCGCAAATTGTTCATGGACCGGCTCAGCGCGGTCGCCAATCTCGCAAAGACCGTGCCGACGCTGCGGCCGACGTTGATGGTGATCGACCTCGACCGCTTCAAGCAGGTCAACGACTCCGTCGGCATGGCGGTCGGCGATTCCATCCTGCTGACGCTGGCGCGCCGCCTGACCCGCATCCTCAAACCGCAGGACACGCTGGCGCGATTGGCCGGCGACCAGTTCGGCCTGATCCTGTTGTCCGAGCAGGACCCAGCGCGGATCACCGCCTTTGCCGAAACCATCCGCAAGACCATCCGCGCGCCGATCGCCTTCAACGACCGCGAGATCTTCCTGACCGCTTCGATCGGGCTGGCGCTCTCCGACCCGCAGACGCAGCTCACCGACGAGATCATCAAGGACGCCGAGCTTGCGATGTATCACTCCAAGCGCATCGGCGGCGACCGCATCGACGTCTACAAGCCGGCGATGCGCGCGCGCAAGACCGACCGCCTGACGCTGGAGAGCGAGCTGCGCCGCGCCATCGAGCGGCAGGAGATCACGATCCTCTACCAGCCGATCGTGCGGCTCGAGGACCGTTCGATTGCCGGCTTCGAGGCCCTGTCGCGCTGGGACCATCCGAAACTCGGGCGGATGTCGCCGTCCGAATTCATCTCCATCGCGGAGGAGATCGGCCTGATCGTCGACCTCGGCACCTTCGTGATGGACCAGACCGCGCGGCAGCTTTCGATCTGGCAGCGCGCGATGCGGTCACGTGAGCCGATCTTTGCCTCCGTCAATGTCTCATCGCGGCAATTGCTGCGCCACGACCTGATCCACGACATCAGGACCGTGCTGTCGCGCTCCTCGGTCGCGCGCGGCACACTGAAGCTGGAATTGACGGAATCGCTGGTGATGGAAAATCCGGAGCACGCCGCGCAGATGCTGGCGCGCATCCGCGAGCTCGGCACCGGGCTGTCGCTGGATGATTTCGGCACCGGCCACTCCTCGCTGTCCTACTTGCAGCGCTTCCCGTTCGACACCATCAAGATCGACCAGTCCTTCGTCCGCACCACCAGCCGCGGCACCCGGCCCGTGATCCTGAAATCGATCATCGCGCTCGCCCACGACCTCGGCATGGACGTGGTGGCGGAAGGCGCGGAAACGGATTCGGATGCGGTCGAGCTCTACCAGCTCGGCTGCGAATACGCGCAGGGCTTCGCCTTCGGCGAGCCGATGGATGCCGACGCCGCAATGCGCCTGCTCACCGAGGAGCGGCTGGAAGCCGCGAGCTGATCCGTCGTCCCGGCCTTGAGCCGGCAACTGTCATGCCCCGCGGAGACCCGTAAGGTGGGCAAAGCGCAGCGTGCCCACCATCTCTCCACATTCTCGTTCCGGAATGGTGGGCACGCTGCGCTTTGCCCACCCTTACGTTTGCGACGGCCGAGCGCCACAACAAGCCCTGTAGTTATGGGCTCCCGCCTTCGCGGAAACGACGGACATCGCGAGGAAGCCGCTTGAACTTCACGCTGTTGCCGTCGGCCTGACGCGTGGCGGCGTAGCCGGCCTCGAGACAAGCTTCGCGCTGGGGCATCCTTTCCTGTGGACTGCGGAGGCTATCCCACCAGGAGGCGCGCTGCGCCGCGCGCGGCAGCGACGCGTCGATGATGGTCTCGATCTCCTCGAAGCTGAGCACCAGTTCGGTCAGCGTCTGCTTCTTCAGATAGTCCCGCAACGGGCCGTAATCGTTCACTTCAGGTCCTCAAGACTCGCGCCATCGCCGAAAAACGTCATGCACGCCAACCAATCGTTAACCCATTCGCGGTTCGCTGTCGCCGCTTAAGGCCGCAACAATGTTTCCGGTGCATGAAGGGGTGGCCCGGGACGAAACATGCCACACGAACGGCGACAACAAGCAAAGCGGCGCTGGCGGCTATCGACGAAGCTCCTGATCGCTTCCTCGGTCGCGACCGTGATCGGCTTTTCCACCATCTGCACCAGCGTCATGCTCGACATGCGCCACGGCGAGGAGGAACTGGCCCGGCAGACGCTGGAAAACCTCGCCTCAGGCATCGACGCCGATATCGGCCGCAATATCGAACTGTTCGACCTCTCGCTGCGCGCGGTCGCCGGCGCCATGGTAATGCCGGAGATCAAGGACGTCAGCAAGGAGGTCCGGCACCTGATCCTGTTCGACCACGCAGCCACCGCAAAGCACTTTGGCGCGATCCAGGTGTTCGACAGCACGGGGCGGTTGGTGGACGATGCATCGACGCTCGATCCCCTGGCGGAGAACCGCAGCGACGAAGAATATTTCCACATCCATCGCGACCAGCCCTATACCGGCCTCTACGTCTCAAAGCCGATGCTCCACCGCGGGGCCTATGCGATCGTGCTGAGCCGGCGCATCAGCGGTGAAGACGGAAGCTTTCTCGGCGTCGTCGCAGGCTCGATCCGCTTCAGCTATTTCCACGAACTGTTCGGACGGCTGACGCTTGCCCCCGGCGACGCCATCACCGTGCTGCGTCGCGACCGCACGATCATCATGCGCACGCCGTTCGATCTCGATGTCATCGGCACCAATCTGGCGGAGCGACCCAACTGGACGTCGGACAATCTGAAGAACAACGGCTCCTACTCCGGTGCGGGCCCGATCGACCCGACCCCGCGGCTCTATGTCCGTCGCAGCGGAAACGGCCCGCTGTTCACCGTGGTCGGAAAACCCCTGGACGGCGTCTTCAGCCTTTGGCGCAAGGAGGCGACCCGGATCGGCGCCATCATGGCGGCACTGGTCCTGTTCGTGCTCGGCACCACGCTGTTCCTGGCGCGCGAGATCGGCCGCCGCGCCGAGGCCGAGGAGAAGCTCGAGGAGCTTGCGACCACCGATGCACTGACCGGCCTGCGAAACCGGCGCAAGTTCGATGCCGATATCGATACGGAATGGCGCCGCGCCGGCCGGCATGAGACGCCGCTCGCGCTGCTCATCATCGACGCCGACCATTTCAAGGCCTTCAACGACACCTATGGTCACCAGGCCGGCGACCAAGTGCTGGTCGGCATCGCGATCTGCATTTCGGATTCGGTCCGGCGCGCCGGCGATTGCACGGCACGCCTGGGCGGCGAGGAATTCGCAGTGCTGCTGCCCGGCCAGAGCGCCGTGGAAGCATTCGGCGTGGCGGAGATGATCCGCCGAAAAGTCGAGCAATGGTGCGACGGTGAGACCATCACCACGGTCAGCATCGGGGTCGCGAGTCTCACGCCTCTGGCCGGCCAGAACTGGAGCGATCTGGTGGAAGCCGCCGACAGGGCGCTCTATGCCGCCAAGGCCAATGGCCGCAACCAGAGCGTGGTCGCCAGCCTGCAGGCGCTGTCGCTGGTAGCGTGAGGCGCCGCGTCACTGCTTCTCAGTCGGAGCCTGACATTTCTCAGCCGGAGCGTCGGCTAAGTCTTTGCGTCGGTCTCGTAACCGATCCAGATAGGCTTTGGCCTCATCCAGCCCGGCCTTGACCTTGTCGAACGCTGCCTCTGCCATTTCTCTTCCCGCACTCGTCATTGCGAGCGCAGCGAAGCAATCCATGGCTCCGCAAGTGGCGAAATGGATTGCTTCGCTTCGCTCGCAATGACAGCGATAGACAGCAAGTTGGACACTACTTCTCCATATACTTCCTCATCTCCGCCAGCAGGCCGTCGCGCAGTTCGGGGCGGCGCAGGCCATAGGCGAGGTTGGCGCGCAGGAAGCCGGCCTTGGAGCCGCAATCGTGGCGCTCGCCTTCGAACTCCACGCCATAGAATTTCTGCGTCTTCGCCAGCCCGATCATGGCATCGGTGAGCTGGATCTCGCCGCCGGCGCCGCGCTCCTGCGTCGCCAGGATTTCGAAAATCTCCGGCTGCAAAATATAGCGGCCGGTGATCGAGAGGTTGGAGGGCGCCGTGCCCTTCGGCGGCTTCTCCACCATGCCGTTGATCTCGAACATCGTGGGATGGGCGTGGCGCGGGCCGACGCCGCAGATGCCGTATTGGTGGGTGAGATGGTCGGGCACCTCCTCGACCGCGATCAGGTTTGACTTCTCGCCGAGCTTGCCCGCAGCCTCGATCATCTGGGCGAGGCAGCCCGGCGTGTTCAGCACCAGCTCGTCCGGCAGCACCACCGCAAAAGGCTCATTGCCGATAATGTCGCGGGCGCACCACACCGCGTGACCGAGCCCGTGCGGCGCCTGCTGGCGGGTAAAGCTGACGGCGCCCGCTTCGGGCTGGTTCTGCGCCAGGACATCCATCTCCGCTTTCTTGCCGCGCGCAACCAGCGTGGTGTCGAGCTCGAACATCCGGTCGAAATGGTCCTCGATGGTGGCCTTGTTGCGGCCGGTGACGAAGACGAAATGCTCGATCCCGGCCTCCTTCGCCTCGTCATACACGTATTGGATGAGCGGCTTGTCGACGATGGTCAGCATTTCCTTCGGCATTGCCTTGGTGGCGGGCAGGACCCGGGTGCCGAGACCGGCGACGGGGAAGACGGCTTTACGGATTCTCATGGGAATGTCGGGCGCCTTGAAATGTGTGAGACGGATATCGCATCTTGCTATCCGGTTTGCAGCCGGGAACAAAGGCGGATGTGTGATGCCACGTCGCTTTTGTCGTTGTGACAGATCAAAACAAAATCTCGCCTTTGTTAAGCTGTTGGAAACCGTCACAAGGCCTTCTGAACCAATCGTTGGAACGGGCAGATCGAGCCATGCGGCGGACGGGAACAGCGACCAAGAGCCGAACCATCGCGATGATAATCGCGGCGGTTCTGCTTGTTTCCAATCAGGCTCTCGCTCAGTCCCAGGGCGGGCTCGCGGATCTGCTCGGCGGCTTGTTTCCGGGATCCAAATCCTCGCCCCCACCGGAGGCTGCCGTTGGCACCGACGGCTCTGCTCCGCCCTGGAGCGGCGAGGACGGCGCGTCCGGTCACCCGCTGATGACGGCGGCCGCGATTCGGCAGGCAGCGGCCAATTTCGACAATTGTGTCGCCTCGATGTGGCCCGACGCGGCGCGACGCAACGTCACACGCGAGAATTTCGAGCGCTTCATCGCGGGGCTCACGCCCGACCTGCGCATCATGGATCTCTTGGATTCGCAGCCCGAATTCACCAAGGCGATCTGGGACTATCTCGACATCCTCGTGAACGACAACCGTCTCGCCAAGGGCCGCGAGATCCTCGCCAAGTACAAGGCGCAATTCGACGCCGCGGAAAAAGCCTATGGCGTCGACCGCTACGCGATCGCGGCGATCTGGGGCATCGAATCCAATTATTCGACCCAGATGGGCGACCGCAGCGTGGTGCAATCGACCGCCACGCTCGCCTGCATCGGCCGCCGGCAGGACTACTTCAAGGACGAATTCCTCTCGGCGCTGGAGATCCTCAATCGTGGCGATCTGCGCCCTGAGCAGCTCCGCGGCTCCTGGGCCGGCGCCTTCGGGCCAACGCAGTTTATGCCGACCGCGTTCAAGCGCTTCGCGGTCGATGCTGACGGTGACGGCAGGCGCGATGTCGTCGACAACCCGGCCGATCTGATCGCCTCGACCGCCAACAACCTGAAAAAGGACGGCTGGCAGACCGGCCAGAGCTGGGGCTACGAAGTCGTCGTTCCCAAGGACTTCAACTACATGATGGCCGACCGCGCCAAGGCGATGACGCTCGCGCAATGGCAGCAGCAGGGACTGCGGCGCGCCAACAACCAGCCGTTCCCGCGCTCGACCGACAAGGCCTATCTGCTCGCCCCTGCCGGCGCCGAAGGCCCGGGCTTTTTGATGATGCAGAATTTCCGGGTGATCATGAAGTACAACCCGGCCGAGGCCTATGCGCTGGCGATCGGCCATTTCGCCGACCGCCTGCGCGGCGGGCCGCCCTTCGTGCAGCCCTGGCCACGCCAGGAACGGGTGCTGTCGCGCGCCGAACGGCTGGAACTGCAACAACTGCTCGCCCAGCGCGGCTTCTACCGCGGCACGCCGGACGGCCAGATCGGCGGCCAGACCAGGGAAGCGCTGCGCAGTTTCCAGGCCTCGATCGGAACGCCCGCCGACGGATTTGCCACCTCCGACATGCTGGAGCGCCTGAGGGGGCGATAGGACCCCAAAAAATCACCTAAATACCGCTGTTTGGCCGCCGCCTTGACGACTTGGGCGGGTGCCGGATCCATGCTGGAAAATATGCCCGCTTGAGGCCCGATTCCGCTAGTATGGCGTTGTCTTCAAAATCCATTTCGACCGAGCTTTGATGCCGAAGCCAAAGTCCTTCCTGCGCGTGTTCACCGAGAGCGGCCCGCTGGTCGCGCTCGCGGTTGCGATCGCGCTTCTGGTCGGGATCGCCGGTCCCGCCTCGGCGCAGTTCTTCGGCTTTCCGGGCTTTGGCGGCCCACCGCAGCGCCAGGCGCCGCGCAACAATGGCGGCGGCTGGTTCGGCGGGGATTTCTTCGCTCCCTTCCAGCATGCGCCGCAGCAACAACAGCAGCAGCAACAGGCTCCGCGTCAGGATTTTTCGCGAGCGCCACCGCCGGCGAAGCGCGACACGGCGCCGGAGCGCAACGTGCTGGTGCTTGGCGATGCCATGGCGGACTGGCTCGCCTATGGCCTCGAGGACACCTATTCCGAACAGCCCGACATGGGCGTGATCCGCAAGCACAAGACCGTGTCCGGCCTGATCAAATACCAGCCCAAGGGCGAGCCCTCCGACTGGGCCGCCGCCGCGCGGAGCATCCTCGCCACCGAAAAGCCGGATGCGATCGTGGTGATACTCGGCCTCAATGACCGTGTCTCGATCCGCGAGCCTGTCGTCGAGAAGGACGACAAGAAAACCGAGAAGAAGGAAGACAAGAACACCCATGCGAAGGACACCAAG
The DNA here is from genome assembly GCF_055413685.1 of Bradyrhizobium sp. LeoA1Lang. Lineage (NCBI taxonomy): Bacteria > Pseudomonadati > Pseudomonadota > Alphaproteobacteria > Hyphomicrobiales > Nitrobacteraceae > Bradyrhizobium > Bradyrhizobium sp. LeoA1Lang. The sequence goes on from NZ_JBVAPG010000044.1 coordinate 32,190, forward strand.
CCTTCGGATGGCACCGCCAAGCCGGATGACAAGCCGGTCGATACCGAATTGTCGCCCGAGGATGCCGCCGACGCGCCGCAGGCCGCGACGCCAGAGCGGAGCGCGCGTTCGGCGAACGGCGTCTATGAATTCCGCGACGAACGCTGGGTCGAGCTCTACAACAAGAAGATCGACGAACTGATCGGCGTGCTGAAGAGCAAGGGCGTGCCCGTCTTGTGGGTCGGCCTGCCGGCGATCCGCGGCCAGAAGGGAACGTCGGACATGCTGTTCCTGGATGCGCTGTACCGGGAAGGCGCGGCCAAGGCCGGCATCACCTATGTCGATGTCTGGGACGGCTTCGTCGACGAGGCCGGTCGCTTCATGCAGAAGGGCCCGGATTTCGAAGGCCAGACCCGCCAGCTCCGCACCTCGGACGGCGTCTTCTTCACCAAGGCCGGCGCGCGCAAGCTGGCGCATTACGTGGAGCGCGAGGTGACACGGCTGCTCGCGCGTTCCACACCGGTCGCGCTGCCGACCGAGCCGGCGACGCCGGACGCCAATGCTGCGCCCGGCCAGCCTGCGCGGCCATTGGCCGGACCAATCGTGCCGCTGGTCGCCTCCTCCGTCGGCACCGATCAGTTGCTCGGCGGGCCCGGCTCGCGTCCAGCCGCGGTCGATCCGCTCACGGCACGAACCCTGGTGAAGGGCGAACCGCTCGCGCCGCCCGCCGGCCGCGCCGACGATTTTGCCTGGCCGCGCCGCGAAATCGGTCGCGAGCAGGCCAAGGGCGAAACGCCGGTTGCCGCGACCACCCCCGAGGGGACTGGCGCCGGAACGGCGCCGGCGCCGACGGCCGCAGCTCCCGCGCCGCCAAAGCCGGCACCGCAGAAGCGTGTGTTCCGGCCGGCTCAGACCAATCCGCCGCCTGCCTCGACCTTTGGCGATTTCTTCGGCTCGCCACGCCAGCAGACGGCGCCGCCGCGTCCGCCGACGCCGATCGTCCCACGTCCACCGGCGGACGTCGGGCGATCCGCGGAAGCACCGTTCGGCAATTTCCTGAGATGGTGACGGCGTAGGGTGGGCAAAGCGACTTTTGCACCGCCGTTCTAACGAACGCCGGCGGAAGCGTGCCCACCATTCCGAGCGGAGCCATCGATGGTGGGCACGGCGCGAAGGGCGCCTTTGCCCACCCTTACGCCCCTAATCTAGTAGCGCCAGCGCGGTGGCGGGCGGCGCGGCGGCCGCGACAGCAATAGCCCGAGCGCCAAACCGAGGCCGCCGGCAACCAGCAAGGCGCCGATCGGATTGTCCTGCACGGTCTTGGTCAGCGCCTGCTGGCCGCTGCGAATAGTCTCGCCGCGATTCTCGTAAGTCTCCTTGGCGTAGTTGACGGCGGTGTCCGCGGCATCCTTGGCCTGGCCGTAAAGATTCTGCACCGCGCCGGCGGCTTCGCGCGCGCGGCCTGATGCTTCCGTCTTGCTGTCACCGGTCATTTCACCAACGGCGCCTTCCGCCTTGCCGGCAAACTCCTTGGCGGCACCAGCGATCCGATCAGTATCCATCGCGGTTACTCCTCTCCTTCTCCGGGAAAGTAACCGGCGAGCCCAGCCGCGGTTCCTGCGCCATCTTTTGCTTGAGCATGATCTTTTCGGAAAACCGGCGTCCACTTTTCCGGATCATGCTCTACAAAATCAGTCCGCCGTCGACGACGATGGTCTGGCCGATGATGTAGGCGGCGAGCGGCGAGGCCAGGAACAGCGCGGCACCCGCCATGTCCTGCGGCGTGCCGAGCCGCTTCAGCGGAATGCGCTCCAGCGCGCCTTCGAGCCGCTTCGGGTTCGCCGTCGTCACCCTGGTCATCTTGGTATCGACCAGACCCGGCGCGATGCCATTGACGCGGATGCCATCCTCGGCCCAGGCCTCGGCAAGCGTCCGCGTCAATCCGACCGCGCCGGTCTTCGAGGCGTTGTAAGCGGGATTTCCCATCGTCGAATGATAGGCGGCAGTCGAACTGACGATGATGAGCGAGCCTTTGCTCGCGCTCAGCATCGCCTGGAATTTGGTCGCACACGCCATCAAGCTCATGAGGTTGACCTCGACGACCTTGCGAAAGCCTTCCATCTCGAACTCGCCGCGGCGGTAGATCACCGCGCCCTGCGCCAGCACCAGCACATCGAGCCGGTCGAAGGTCGGCTTGAATTGCTCGATCGCATGAATGTCGCCGACGTCGAGCTGCGAGTATTCCAACCCTTCCAGATGCGAACCTTCTTCGGCCGAATAGTCGCTCGCCTTGGCGCGCGTGCCGCAGACATGCACGCGCGCGCCCTTGGCGCGAAATGCTTGCGCGATGCCGTTGCCGATGCCGCTGGAGCCGCCCACCACGAGAACCTGCCCGCCGCTGAAATCGAGTTCGTTCATCGCACGCTTTCTCCCTTGCTTCTTGCTTGTTTGACCTGTCTGCGGATCGATGCCAGCCTTGTCAATCCTGCAACCTGTTCCCTCATCCCACGAGTCACGCGATGTCCGAATTCAAACAGCTCAGCCGCTCTGTGCAAGGCTTGACCGTTCTCGTCACCGGCGCCGCCAGCGGCATGGGCCGCGCCACCGCGTTGGTATTCGCCACTGAGGGCGCCAACGTCGCCGTCACCGACATCACCGCCGAAGGCACGGAGGCGGTTGCGCAGGAGATCGGCAACAGCGGAGGGAAAGCAAAGGCGTGGGTGCTCGACGTCGCCGATCGCGATGCAATCCCGGCCGTGATTAACGGCGTCGCCGCGCATTTCGGCGGGCTCGACATCCTCGTCAACAACGCAGGTATCTCCGTGCGGGTCGCGATCGACGACGACGGCTATGACGAGGCCTGGGCAAAGGCGATCGCTGTGATGCTGACCGCGCATCAGCGCATCATCCGCACCGCTTTGCCGCATTTGCGAAAATCGAAATGCCCGCGCATCGTCAATATCGCTTCCACCGAAGCGCTCGGCGCTACCGCATTGCACAGTCCTTATTCCGCGGCGAAGGCCGGCGTCACCGGGCTGACACGCTCGCTTGCCGTGGAACTGGGCCGCGAGGGCATCACCGTGAACTGCGTCTGCCCGGGCCCGATCCGCACTGGAATTACCGACCGGATTCCGGAAGAGCATAAGACGATCTATGCCAAGCGCCGCACGGCGCTCGGCCGCTATGGCGAGCCGGAGGAGGTCGCGCACATGACCTTGAGCCTGTGCCTGCCGGCGGCGTCATTCCTGACCGGCGCGGTGATCCCGGTGGATGGCGGGCTGATGGCGCGAAACGCGTGATGCGCTGCAGCGTGTCCGAGCATCCTCGTGCAAGGGGCCATGCGCCGGCGCCGCGTTGACATGGCAACGTCACAGGATAGCCTTTCCTCAAACGAAGCGGAAAACCGCCTGCACATGAGGAGAGAACGCCATGGCCATCGCGATCCGGCAGCTCCACCCGCATTTTGTCGGTGAGGTCACAGGCCTCGATCTGCGAAAGCCGCTGACCAGGCAGGAAGCGATCGACGTCGAGGCGGCGATGGACAAATACGCGGTGCTCGTCTTCCACGACCAGGACATAACAGACGAGCAGCAACTGGCCTTTGCGCTGAACTTCGGCGAGCGCGAAAACGCGCGCGGCGGCAACGTGACCAAGAAGGAGGATTATCGCCTGTCCTCAGGGCTGAACGACGTCTCCAATCTCGGCAAGGACGGCAAGCCGCTGCCGAAGGATCACCGCACCCATCTGTTCAATCTCGGCAACTGCCTGTGGCATTCCGACAGTTCGTTCCGGCCGATCCCGGCGAAATTCTCGCTGTTGTCGGCGCGGGTGGTGAACTCGAAGGGCGGCAACACTGAATTCGCCGACATGCGCGCGGCCTATGACGCGCTTGATGACGAGACCAAGGCTGACATCGAGGACCTGATCTGCGAGCACTCGCTGATGTATTCACGCGGCTCGCTCGGCTTCCTCGACTATAGCGACGAAGAGAAGGAAATGTTCAAGCCGGTGCTGCAGCGCCTGGTGCGGACCCATCCGGTGCATCGCCGCAAGTCGCTCTACCTTTCATCGCACGCGGGCGCGGTGCGCGGCATGAGCATGCCGGAAGGCCGGCTGCTGCTGCGCGACCTCACCGAGCACGCGACCCAGCCGGAATTCGTCTATGTCCACAGGTGGAAGCTGCACGACCTCGTGATGTGGGACAATCGCCAGACCATGCATCGCGTCCGCCGCTACGACCAGTCGCAGCCGCGCGACATGCGCCGCGCCACCGTGGCCGGCACCGAGCCGACCGTGGCGCAGCAGGCTGCGGAGTAGCTGTCGTCCCGGGCTTGAGCTGGGCCCCATAACCACAAGTGTGCTATGAGGTGAGACTGGAGCCGCAAACTCCCCGCCTCTCCCCTTGTGGGAGAGGCCGGGATTTCACGCGGCACGCGGGAAATACCGGGTGAGGGGTTTGCCTCCGCGTGCGTTCGTCCCTCGGTAGACCGAGACCCCTCACCCGGATCACATTCCGCTTCGCTGCATGCGATCCGGCCTCTCCCACAAGGGGAGAGGCGGAGTAGAGCAAGCGGTTATTGCAGGGAAACAAGAAAGAGCGGGAGTTACGCGTGGCCAGCTTCGTTCGAGAGCATGCCGACGTCGATGCCGATCTTGCGCAGGGCACGGTCGTATTTGTCCTCGACGTCGTCGCCGAAGATCAATTCCGGATCGGCGTCGCAGTGCAGCCAGCCATTGTGCTGGATCTCGCTTTCGAGCTGCCCCGGGGCCCAGCCGGCATAGCCCAGGGCCAGGATCGCATGCTTGGGGCCGGAGCCCTTGGCGATCGCCTTCAGGATATCGACGGTTGCGGTCAGGCAAATCTCGTCGTCGATATTCAGCGTCGCATCCTGGATGTAGAAATCGCTGGAGTGCAGCACGAAGCCGCGGCCGGTATCGACCGGGCCGCCCTTCATTACCTTCATGGTCTCGGCATTTTCCGGCAGCTTGATCTGGTCGGCCTTCTGGATGATGTCGAGTTGCACCAACAGCCCCGGGAAATCGATGCTTCCGGCCGGACGGTTAACGATGATGCCCATAGCCCCCTCGGCGGAATGCGCGCACATGTAGATGACGGAGCGCTCGAAGCGGGGATCGCTCATAACCGGCATGGCGATCAGGATCTGGCCGTCGAGATAACCGCTGCCTGACGAATTGTCGCCGACGCCGGCCACCTTGCCGCGGGCGGTCTTTGGTGCTTTGCCTTCAGGAGTCATCTGAAAGGCCTCCATGCTGATTTGACATCCTGATATTGGGTGAGGCTTCTGTCAATCAAGCTCAACGCCGTATTCGCGCCATCCATCACACGCAATTCAATGGTTTACGAAAGAACCAGCCGGTAAAGACGTTCCATGATCGCCATAGTTCCCATGCGGGTTGCGCTCGGCCTGCTAGCCACTCTTTCAGTCGTCTGGCCTGCGACAGAGGTACGTGCCGAGGATTCCTCGCCCTGGCAGCGGGACGCCCATTCGGCGGTACGGCTGCTCGCAGGCTCGCGCAGCGGCGCGGTTTTGCTAGGCGGTATAGCCATCCAACTCGAGCCCGGTTGGAAAACTTATTGGCGTACCCCCGGCGATTCCGGCGTGCCGCCGCGTTTCGATTTCTCGAAGTCGGAAAATGTCGACGCGGTGACGGTGTTATGGCCGGCGCCGATGAAATTTGACGACGGCGCCGGCGGCACCTCGCTCGGCTACAAGCACCAGGTGGTGCTACCGCTTCGGATCGTCGCCAAGAGTGCCGACAAGCCGCTGATGCTGCGCGCCAACATCAATTATGCGGTGTGCGAGAAGCTGTGCATTCCTGTGGAGACCAGCGTCGAGCTTGCCTTTGCGAGCGTCGCCTCTACCGAGGACGGCGCGCTGTCATCCGCGCTCGACACCGTGCCGAAGCCGGCCAATATCGGCGATCCCAACCCGGTCACGATCCGCGATGTCAAACGCAGCGGCAAGTCGACCGTGCTGGTCGATGTCGCCGCGCCCGAAGGCAAGGAGGTCAGCCTGTTCGTCGAGGGACCGACGCCGGACTGGGCCCTGCCGGTGCCGAAACTCGAGCCGAACTCGCCACCCGGCGTGAAACGGTTCTCCTTCGAGCTCGACGGCCTGCCGCCGGGCGCCAATCCGGACGGCGCCGCGCTGAAATTGACCCTGGTCGGCGGCGACCGCGCCTACGAATTCAACACCAATCTGGATTGACCCCTGTAGCCCGGGTGAAGCGCAGCGCAACCCGGGAACAGCGGCGCACGCAGAAAGACCGGCCCCGGATTGCGCTGCGCTCCATCCGGGCTACGGTTTCACCGCTATCCACCGAACCCATTCTTAACGTTTCGTTGATACTTCACGGCCCTCGCCGCCGCTTTTTCCGGAACTTCGCCTTGGCCGTGATGGACGCCCAATCCGCAACCGCTTCGCCCACGGGCATGATGGCGCGCATGCGCGGCCTGATCGGCGGCTCGGGCGAGGCATCCGTCACGCGGCGGCTCGCGGGGACGATCTTCGTCATCCGCGTCGTCAGCGCGGTCGCCGCCTATCTCTCGCAAATCCTGCTCGCACGCTGGATGGGCAGTTCGGATTATGGCGTCTATGTCTATGTCTGGACCTGGGTGCTGCTGCTCGGCAGCATGATGGATTTCGGCATTTCGGCCTCGGCGCAGAAGCTCATTCCGGAATACCGCACGGCAGGCGAGCACGCGCTATTGCGCGGCTTTCTCTCCGGCAGCCGCTGGCTGACTTTTGCGGTGTCGACCGCGGTCTCGCTATTGCTCGCAGGCCTCGTCAGGCTGCTGTCGCCGTGGATCGGCACGGACACGGTCGTGCCGCTTTATATCGGCTGCCTGACGCTGCCGGCGTTCGTGGTCGCCAATACTCAGGACGGGATTGCCCGTTCGCATGACTGGATGCGGCTCGGGCTGATGCCGCAATTCATCGTGCGCCAGGCACTGATCATCGGGTTCACCGCCGGCGCTGTCGTGCTCGGCTTCGATCTCGGCGCCACCGCCGCCATGCTCGCCAGCGCCGCGGCGGTGTGGATCGCCATGATCGGCCAGATGCTGGTGCTGAACCGCAGGCTCGCGGCCCATGTCGAGCCCGGCGAGAAGGCCTACGACGTCAGCGGCTGGCTTGCGGTCTCGCTGCCGATCCTGCTGGTCGAAAGCTTTTATCTCCTGCTGTCCTACACCGATGTGCTGGTGCTGCAGCAGTTCCGCTCCTCCGAGGAGGTCGGCGTCTATTTCGCCGTGGTGAAGACGCTGGCGCTGGTGTCCTTCATCCACTATGCGATGGCGGCGACGACGGCGCATCGCTTCGCCGAATACAACGCACTCGGCGACAAGGCGCGGCTGTCGGCCTATGTCGCCCATGCGATCCAGTGGACGTTCTGGCCTTCGCTCGCCGCGACCATCCTGCTGCTCGCCTTCGGCAAGCCGCTGCTCTGGCTGTTCGGGCCGCAATTCGTCGTCGGCTATGACATCATGTTCCTGGCGGCGATCGGGCTCGTGGTGCGCGCCGCGATCGGCCCGGTCGAGCGGCTCCTCAACATGCTCGGCCACCAGAAGATCTGCGCGCTCGCCTACGCGCTCGCCTTCGTCATGAACCTGGTACTGTGCGTCGCGCTGGTGCCGCACTTCGGCGGCCATGGCGCCGCCATAGCTATATCGACCTCGCTAAGCTTTGAGACGGTGCTCTTGTTCTGGATCGTCCGCCGGCGGCTCGGGCTGCACGTGCTGGCGTTCGGGAAGATCGGTTCCAGGCCATAGCAATTCCTGCTGACGCGGCGTATATTTTCAACATGACCGCAGCACACCTAAAAGATCTTCTGGAACGTGTTCGGACGTGGCCCGAAGCCGCGCAGGATGAGCTCGTTGCCGTCGCAGAGCAAATCGAGAATGAACTGCGAAGCGACGAGTATGTCGCGACGCATGAGGAACTGCTGGCGATCGATGCCGCGATAGCCTCGATCGACGCCGGCGAAGTCGCTACCGAGCGCGAGGTCGAGGCCGCCTTTGCGAAGTTTCGTCCGAAATGAAGCTTGTCTGGTCTCGGCGAGCGCTCGCTGATCTGACCGAAATCGCGACTTACTATTCGACCAACGCCAGTCCGACTATAGCCAGATCCATTGAGGATCGATTTCTGGTCGTGTTAGACCGCATTCGCCGCGCACCCGAGTCAGCGCCACGGGTCTCCCAACGCTCCTCTGTCCGCGTCGTTGCAGTCGTCCGCTATCCGTTCAGGATTTTCTATCGAGTCCGCGGCGATGCCGTCGACGTTCTACACATCCGCCACACGTCGCGGCGTCCCTTCGTTCCAACCGGGTTGGAGTGATAGGGTCATGTCCCCTCCCGACCGACGTCGAGAGGGACACGCGAGAAAGGCCCTACTCCGCGGTCCAGCCGCCATCGATGGAGTAGTTCGAGCCGGTGATCTGCGCCGCGTCGTCGCTGCACAGAAACAGTGCGAGCGAGGCGACCTGGTCGGCGGTGACGAATTCCTTGGTGGGCTGGGCCTGGAGCAGCACGTCCTTGATGACCTGCTCCTTGGTCATGTTGCGCGCCTTCATGGTCTCCGGAATCTGGTGCTCGACCAGCGGCGTCCAAACATAGCCCGGGCTGATGCAGTTGCAGGTGATCTTGAAGGTCGCGAGTTCGAGCGCCACCGTCTTGGTGAGGCCGGCGATGCCGTGCTTGGCGGAGACATAGGCCGACTTGAAGGGCGAGGCGACCAGCGAATGCGCGGAGGCGGTGTTGATGATGCGGCCCCAGCCGCGCTTCTTCATGCCCGGAATCGCGGCGCGGATACCGTGAAACGCCGACGACAGGTTGATGGCGATGATCGCATCCCACTTCTCGATCGGAAATTCCTCGATCGGGGAGACGAACTGGATGCCGGCATTGTTGACGAGGATGTCGACCGAACCGAAGGTCTTTTCGCCGAGCGCGATCATTTCGGCGATCTCGGCGGGCTTGGTCATGTCGGCCGGCGAATAGGCGGCCTTGACCTTGAAATCGGTCTCGATGCCGGAGCGCTCCCGCTCGATATCGGCCGGCACGCCCATGCCATTGATGACGACATTGGCCCCAGCGCTGGCGAATTTGCGCGCGATCGCCAATCCGATGCCGCTGGTTGAGCCGGTCACGACGGCGGTCTTGCCTGTCAACGTAGCCATATCTGCTTCACTCCTTCTTGCGTGCGGGGAACGGATCGACGTCCCCCGTGAGATCGTAGGTCACCATGGTTTCGCCGGACTGCGGTCGTTCTAGCCATTCTTTGTGACGCATCGACAAATGCACGTCGCGGACGCCCGCCTCCCAGTGCTCGACCATGGCGACATGGGAGAAGTCGTAATCCTTCGACGACGTCTCGTAGTTCTTGCTCCGGTAGATCAGGTGCACCACCGTGACGGTGTTCTCCTTGGAGGCCTGCCGCAGCAATTCAACGGAGGGGTCGTTCTTCAGATAATCCGGCAGCTTGCCGATGAGGTCGCGCACCGCCATGCGCGCATTGTGGATCTGCCTGTTCTTGTCGGTGTTCATCCGCGTGCGGCTGGAATAGCGGATGTCCTTTTCGCGCTCGGCCGCTTCGAGCAGCGAGTTCGGCAACGGCCCGCGGGCGCTGAACAGGTCGACCTGGAAGATCAGGAGATCGCGGCGGGTCTCCTCATCAAGCACGAAGTCGAGCGGAGTGTTGGAGGCGATGCCGCCATCCCAGTAATGCTCGCCCTCGATGAGGACGGACGGGAAGCCGGGCGGGAGCGCGCCGGAGGCCATGATGTGCTCGGGGCCGATCTTCTTGCCGAGCTTCTTGAACTCGTAATTGTCGAAATACCTGAAATTGCCCGAGGTCACGCCGACCGCGCCGACCGAAAGCCGGGTCTTGAGATCGTTGATGCGGTCGAAATCGACCAGCCGCTCCAGCGTCTTCTTCAGCGGCGCGGTGTCGTAATAGCTCTGCGACTCCGAGCTGCCCATGGGCCAGAACGGCGCCGGCGGGATCCGCGGCGCGAAGAAGCCGGGGACGCCGAATGTCGCGATGATGGCGGCGCTGGTCTCGTTGAACAAGGTGCGGGCGCGGTCGCCGGGCGTGACCGGATTCCAGGATACCGGACGCGATACCATCTCCCAGAATTCCTTCAAGCGCGGCAAGCGTTTGTCCGGCTCGTTGCCGGCAATGATCGCGGCATTGATGGCGCCGATCGAGATGCCGGCAATCCATTCCGGCTCGAAGCCGGCGCGACAGAGCGCCTGAAACGCTCCGGCCTGATAGGAGCCAAGGGCGCCGCCGCCCTGCAGGACCAATACGCGCTGCGCCTTGGCGGGCGTCGTGGCGGGCGCGGGATCGGAAGTATCCATCGTGACCGTCAATTAGTGGGGCATAACGGCGTGCACCGTGGCCGCAGTTCGCGACCGCGTCAATCGGCCTGATCGAGGCTTTCGATCACACAGAGTTAGGTTGACGCCAGGATCAGCGTCCAGAACACCTTGTATTTGGTGTTCGGTGCGTAGCTCGCCGCGATGCCTAATTTTGTGACACCGCCCTTGAGCATATTGGCCTTGTGCGGCGGCGAATCGCGCCAGCCGGAAAACGCTTCCGCCAGCGTATGATAGCCGGCCGAGACGTTTTCGACCGCCACCGTCGCTGGATAGCCGGAGCCTTCCAGCCTTTTGCCGAGCGGCGCCTTCACGTCATGGTCCATCTTGTTGCGGGCCGCCATGGCCTGCGACTGCTGCTCGGCGAGCTTCACGAGCGCAGGGTCCACCACCACGGTGCCGAGGCCGTTGTTCTGGCGATATTGCGAGATCATGGTCGCGGCGGCCTGGGTGTCCAGGACAGCGCCGGGTGCAGCCATGTTGACATACATGGCCGGCTGTTCCGGAAGTGGAGTGTCTGTCGCGCAGCCGCCCAGCACCAGAAGCCCAAGAAGGGCGACCGTCGTCCGTTTCACTGAAAGGATTCCCCCAAGGTTGGTCCGCCGTTGTTGCATACCAACCGTGGCTGAATGGTGAACGCGGGACGATTTTTTGCGGCGGCGGTTGCCGTCCGCGAGGTCCCGTAGCCCGGATGAAGCGAAGCGTAATCCGGGGCTTTCTCGCAAGCGGATGCAGATCCCGGGTTGCGCTTCGCTTCACCCGGGCTACAGGGCTAATCGTGAACTGCGAAGATGCGGTAGCGGCGGGGCTCCAGCGAGATGACTTCGCCGGCCTGCAGTTCCCGGTCGCGCGGCGCATCGATCTCGATCACGGTCTTGCCTTCGCTGTCGGCAAGCGCGACCTCGGCACGCTGGATCGGGCCGAAGGAACGGACACGGCGCACCGCCCCTTCCAGCGATCCGCCCCCCGCCGGGCCGATCTGCATGTCATGGCGGCGCACGAACAATTTGGAGGCGCCGGGCGCCGCGCCATTGGCGGCGATGTTGAGCGGCCTGCCGCCGAGCCGGACCGCGCCGTCGCTGACATCGACCGGCAGCACGATGGATTCGCCGATGAAGCCGTGGACGAAGGCCGTCGCCGGATTGTCATAAACCTCACCGGGGGTGCCGATCTGCTCGATACGGCCCTTGTCCATGACCACCACGCGGTTGGCGACCTCGAGCGCCTCTTCCTGGTCATGGGTGACGAAGATCGAGGTGACGTGAATTTCCTGATGCAGCGAGCGCAGCCATTGCCTGAGCTCCTTGCGCACCTTGGCATCCAGCGCGCCGAAGGGCTCGTCGAGCAGCAGGATGCGCGGCTCGATTGCGAGCGCACGGGCGAGCGCGATGCGCTGGCGCTGGCCGCCGGATAGCTGGCTGGGAAAGCGATCCGACAGCCAGTCGAGCTGCACGAGATCAAGCAGCTCCTTGACGCGGGCGCGGATCGCCTTCTCGTCCTTGCGGATCGCGCGCGGCTGCACGCGCAGGCCGAAGGCGACGTTCTCGAACACCGTCATGTGGCGGAACAGCGCGTAGTGCTGGAACACGAAGCCGACATGGCGCTCGCTGGCGCCCCGGCCAAGCGCATCCTCGCCGTCGATCGTCACTTCGCCCGCCTCGGGCCAGTCGAGACCGGCAATGATCCGGAGCAGCGTGGTCTTGCCGGAGCCGGACGGCCCGAGCAGCGCCAACAGCTCGCCGTCGCCGACCTTCAGGCTGACATTATCGAGCGCTGCGAAATCGCCGAACTTCTTTACGATATTTTTGACTTCAATCGTCACTGACCATCTGCCCTTCGTCCAGACGCCGTTCGAGGATCGTCTTCACGACCAGCGTGATCAACGCCAGCATCGCAAGCAGCGACGCGATCGCGAACGACGCCACGAACTGATATTCATTATAGAGGATTTCGACCAGCAGCGGCATGGTGTTGGTCTCGTTGCGGATATGGCCCGAGACCACCGACACCGCACCGAACTCGCCCATCGCGCGCGCGTTGCACAACAGGACGCCGTAGAGCAGGCCCCATTTGATGTTGGGCAAAGTGACGCGGAAAAAGGTCTGCAGCCCTGACGCGCCCAGTGAAACCGCCGCTTCCTCCTCTTGCGTGCCCTGCTCCTGCATCAACGGGATCAACGCGCGCGCGACGAAGGGGAAGGTCACGAAGATGGTGGCGAGCGCAATGCCGGGCACAGCAAACAGAATGTGGATGTTGTGCGCCTGCAGCCATGGCCCGAAGAAGCCCTGCGCGCCGAACAGCAGCACGAAGACCAGGCCCGAGATCACGGGGCTGACGGAAAACGGCAGATCGATCAGCGTGATCAAAAAAGTCTTGCCGGCAAAATCGAATTTCGAGATCGCCCAGGCCGCAATCACGCCGAAAATCAGGTTGAGGCTGACGGAGATCGCCGCGATCAGAAGCGTCAACCAGATCGCCGAGAGCGCCTCCGGCTCGGTGAGCGCGACGAAATAGGCCGTGACGCCGCGCGAAAACGCCGACGCGAACACCACGACCAGTGGCAGCACCACGAACACGGTGAGGAAGATCAGCGCCAGCGCGACGATCAGGAAGCGGATCGGCCGGGGCTCGGTGCGCAGATCCCGCTTCGAGGCCGCCGTGTGCGGGCGTACCTTCTCCCGCTGCGACGGCGGCGAGACGACATTGAGGTCTGCCGTCGGGGCGTAGGCCCGCACCTGCGTGGTGGAGGAGGCCAGATTCGATTGCAGCGACATCGATGCTGGCCCCTCAGTGGGTGGGAATGCGGGTCTGCGCCCAGCGCTGCAGGCGATTGACCGCGAAAATGATGACGAAGGAAGCCAGCAGCATGACCACCGCGATCGCGGTGGCATCCGCATAGCGAAATTCGGAGAGCCGGATCACGATCAACAATGGCGCGATCTCGGAGACATTCGGCAGATTACCGGCAATGAAGATCACCGAGCCATATTCGCCGACGGCACGGGCAAAGGCGAGCGCAAAGCCGGTGAGGAGCGCCGGGATCAGGCTCGGCAGGATCACGCGAAACACCGTGTGCCAGCGGTTGGCGCCGAGGCTTGCCGCGGCCTCCTCGATCTCGGGATCGAGATCGATCAGCACAGGCTGTACCGTCCGCACCACGAAGGGAATGCCGATGAAGACCATGGCGACGAAAATGCCGATCGGCGTGAACGCGACCTTGATGCCCAGTTCGGCAAGCGGCGCGCCTAACCAGCCCTTCTGCGCAAAGAGCTGGGTCAGCGCGACGCCGGCAACCGCGGTCGGCAGCGCGAAGGGAATGTCGACGATCGCATCGAACAGCCGCCGTCCCGGAAAGCGGTAGCGCACCAGCGCCCAGACGATGATCGTGCCCATCACCAGATTGACGCAGGCCGCGGCAAACGAAAGCCCGAACGAAATCTTCAGTGCGCTCAGGGTGCGGCGGCTGGTGACGATGCCCCAGAACTGATCGAAGCTCAGCTCAAACGTCTTGAGAAACAGACCCGCGAGCGGAATCAGGACGATAACGGAGAGCCACGTCAGGGTCAGTCCCATCGTGAGACCGAATCCCGGCAAAGTGCTGCGCCGTGCAACCGCTGTGCTCACCTATCCCCCTGCTTCTGCCCCCACGGGCCCGACCAGATCAATTCTTGTAGATCTGGTCGAAGATGCCGCCCTCGGCGAAGTGCTCCTTCTGCGCCTTGGTCCAACCACCGAAAACGTCGTCGATGGTAAAAAGTTCAACCTTGGCGAAGGATTTCTCGTATTCCTTGGCAATCTCCGGATCGCGCGGACGGTAAGAATTGCGCGCGGCGATTTCTTGGCCTTCCCTGGTATACCAATATTTCAGATAGGCCTCGGCGATCGCCCTGGTGCCCTTCTTGTCCGCAACCGCATCGACGATCGCGAGCGGCGGCTCGGCGAGGATCGACAGCGGCGGCGAGACGATCTCGAACTTGTCCTTGCCGAATTCGCGCTGCGCCAGAAACGCCTCGTTTTCCCAGGCGAGCAGCACGTCGCCGACGCCGCGCTCGACAAAGGTGACGGTCGAGCCGCGTGCACCGGTGTCGAGCACGGGCACGTTCTGATAGAGGTCGGCGACGAACTTCTTGGCCTTGTCGGCGGAGCCGAACTTCTTCTGTGCGTAGCCCCAGGCGGCGAGATAATTCCAGCGCGCGCCGCCCGAGGTCTTCGGGTTCGGCGTGATGACGGCAACGCCCGGCTTGATCAGGTCGTCCCAATCCTTGATGCCCTTGGGATTGCCCTTGCGCACCAGGAAAACGATGGTCGAGGTGTAGGGTGCGGCATTCTGCGGCAGGCGCTTCTGCCAGTCCGGTGCGATCAGGCCTTTGGCTGCGACCGCGTCGACGTCGTAAGCGAGCGCGAGCGTGACCACGTCGGCCTGCAGGCCGTCGATCACGGCGCGCGCCTGCGAGCCGGAGCCGCCATGCGACTGCTTGATCTCGACGGTCTTGCCGGTCTCCTTCTGATAGGCGGCGGCAAACGCCTTATTGAAATCGGCATAGAGCTCACGCGTCGGATCGTAGGACACGTTGAGCAGCGAGTAATCGGCGGCGAAGGCCGAACCCGCCCACAGCAAGCCCGCGACGAGCGGCAGGATACGACGGATCATCTCTATCTCCATTCAAATCAGATGAAGCAACACCGGAGCACGCGGAACATAACTCGCGGCGGAGAACGCTTTAGTCAACGGAACCGCATTTCATTGTTTGCGGCGTGGCAGCGTCATTGTCCTAAGAAGTCTTCATCGTATGAATGCCGCATTCTGTCTTGGCACGGCCGCGCCAGCGACCGGCGCGCACCTCCTCATCAGGCGCGGTGCGGCTGGTGCAGGGCATGCAGCCGACGGACATGTACCCGGAGGCAATAAGCGGATGCGGCGGCAGCTTGCCGTCCCGGTAGATCGCTTCAATCTCTTCGCGCGTCGCGTTGGCGAAGGGATTGAATTTCAGGCGGACGCCGTCTTCCTCGACCACGGGAATGTCGGCGCGGGCGCCGCCCTGAAAGCGCTTGCGCCCATTGAGCCAGGCCGCGAACGGCGCCAGCGCGCGCGAGAGCGGCTCGACCTTGCGGATGCGGCAGCAGGCGTCGGGATCGGAGAACCAGAGATCGCGCTCGGGATCTTCGCGACCAAGCGTCTCCTCGAGCGGCTTGATCGAGCGAACATCGGTCAGACCAAGCGTGTCGATCAGCGTGTCGCGATAGGCAAGCGTTTCCGCGAACAGCCAGCCTGTATCGAGAAAGATCACGGGGATGGCCGGATCGACATCGGCCATCACCTTCAGCAGCGCCGCCGATTCCGTGCCGAACGACGAGACCAGCGCAAGGCGCTCGCGGCCGACCGTCTTCAACGCGGTCTCGATGACCTCGAACGGCGTCGCCGCGCACAGGGCGCGATTGAGCTCCTGCGCCGACCGCGCCTCGACCGGCATCTCGGGCGCGAGCGTGCTCATGGGCTGGCGCTTTCGGAATGGCGCAATTGCGTGCGGCGGCTCAGCGCGGTGGCGCGGCCGTCGCCGGTCGGCTGGTAGAATACGGTGTAGCGTTTCACCGTCTCCGCGAAGGCGTCCGCATCCTTTTCCTTCTTCACGTCGAGCGCGTCGAAGCCGGCGCGCAGCATGAACACGAACTGGTCGCGAAGCACCTGGCCGGTGGCGCGCAATTCGCCGTTGAAACGATAGCGCTCACGGAGCAGCCGCGCCTGGCTATAAGCGCGGCCGTCGCGGAAGGACGGAAACACCAACGCGACCGCAGCGAGCCGATCGAGATAGGGCACGAGATCGTCGAGGTCACGGTTATTGGGCCAGATCACGCCGACCTTGCCCGGCCGCTGCAGCAGCGCCTCGGAATCTTCGAGGAAGCGCGCCGCCGTCACCAGGATCGCGCCATCAGCCGGAATCTCCGCGCCATCGGCGACATGGACGTAGATGTCGGTTGCGATTTTTCCGTTCTTAACGAGTGGCATAGACCCGCTCCCTGAAAGGTTCGACGCCGAGCCGCTTGACCGTGTCGATGAAGAGTTCATCGGGGGAATCGCGCAGCGCCAGATAAGCCTCGACGATGTCCTCGACCACGTCGGCGACCTCGGCATAGGGCACCGAGGGGCCGATCAGCGTGCCGAGCGCGGCACTCTCATCGGCGCGGCCACCGATCGTGATCTGGTAAAATTCCTCGCCGTTCTTCTCGACACCCAGGATGCCGATATGGCCGACATGGTGGTGGCCGCAGGCATTGATGCAGCCGGAGATGTTGATGTGCAGCCGGCCGATCAGGCCTGCGGTATCATGATTGGCAAAGCGCCGCGTCAATTCCTGCGCGATCGGGATCGAGCGCGCGTTCGCGAGCGAGCAGTAGTCGAGCCCCGGGCAGGCGATGATGTCGGAGACCAGGTTCACGTTCGGCGTCGCGAGCCCGACCTTGTCGAGCGCCTTCCACAGCGCCGGCAGGTCGCGCTTGGCGACATGCGGCAGCGCCAGGTTCTGCTCATGGCCGACCCGAATCTCGCCGAAGGAATAGCGATCGGCGAGATCGGCGATCACGTCCATCTGCTCGGCGGTGGCGTCGCCGGGCGGGCCGCCGACCGGCTTCAGCGACAGCGTCACGATCGAATAGCCCTGCACCTTGTGCGGAAACACCGAGTTCTTGCGCCAGCGCTCGAACAGCGGATCATGCGCCGCCTGCTTGAGCTCGTCAGGCATATGCGGCAGCTTCTCGTAGGCGGGATAGCTGAAACGCGAGCGCACTTCCTCGATCGCGGCGTCGTCAAGCGTCAGCGCGCTGTCGCGCAATAGCTGCCACTCTTCCTCGACTTCCTTGCCGAACTTCTCGATGCCGAGTTCGTGCACCAGAATCTTGATGCGCGCCTTGTAGATGTTGTCGCGGCGGCCATACTGGTTGTAGACGCGCAGGATCGCCTCGACATAGCTCAGGATGTCGCGGCCGTGCACGAACGGCTTGATGCTCTTGGCGATGAACGGCGTGCGGCCGAGCCCGCCACCGACCAGCACCTCGAAGCCGGTCTCGCCATCGGCGTTCTTGTGCAGCCGCAGGCCGATGTCGTGGATCTTGATCGCGGCGCGGTCGTGATCGGACGCGGTGATCGCGATCTTGAACTTGCGCGGCAGGAACGAGAATTCCGGATGCAGCGTCGTATGCTGCCTGAGCAGCTCTGACCAAATGCGGGGATCCTCGACCTCGCCGGGCGCGACGCCCGCCCACTGGTCCGAGGTGACGTTGCGCATGTTGTTGCCGGAAGTCTGCATGGCGTGGATGCCGACTTCGGCAAGATCGGCGAGCGCGTCCGGCAGCTCGGCGAGCTTGATCCAGTTGAACTGGATGTTTTGCCGCGTCGTGAAGTGGCCGTAACCGCGATCGTAGCGGCGCGCGACATGGGCAAGCGCGCGCAGTTGCTTTGACGACAGCGTGCCATAGGGGATCGCGACGCGGAACATATAGGCGTGGAGCTGCAGATACACGCCGTTCTGCAATCGCAGGATCTTGAATTCGTCCTCGGTGAGTTCGCCGGAAAGGCGGCGCTTCACCTGGTCGCGGAATTCTTCGACACGTTCGTGAAGGAGCGTGCGATCGAGTTCGTCATATGCGTACATGAGGGAGAACCTTAAGCCGGAACCGGAAGCTCGATGGTGAGGCCTTCCGACCGGATATGTTCGCGGAGATTGCCGGGCGCAATCTCTCCATTGTCCTTGATTTCGACAGGCGCGATGTAGGAACCGATGGCACCGACATCGTCGGCAACCGCTTCGGCAAGCAGCGCCCGCGCATCGTCGGATGTGCGCACGATCGCGGCATCAGCGAGGCGCGACGACCAGCCATGCTGCGGCGTGCGATAGATCACCACGCCATCATGAGTGCGGTTGGCGGTCACTACCGAAGGCCCGGTAATTCTGATTTTCTTCTGTTCAAGCGGAGAGGTCATTCGGCAGCTTCCAAAAGTTCCGAGATCACTTGGTTGAGGTTGGCTCGACGCCACGGCGCGGAGTGGGAGACGACATCGCCGATGACGAGGATGGCGGGACCGCCATCGATCTTCTCGACCAGCGACGGCAGATGTTCGAGCGTTCCGACCGCAGCCTTGGCATCCGGCCGCGACACCCGCGCGAACACGCCGACCGGCGTTTCTGGCGAACGGCCGGCGGCCAACAGCCCGGCGCGGATCGTCGGCGCCGCGGTCATGCCCATATAGACGACGACGGTCATCTTCTTGTCTGTTAGCGCCGACCAGTCGACAGTCTCGGCGTCGCGCGCCTTGTGCGCGGTGAGGAAGGTGATGCGCAGCGCCTCATGGCGGAAGGTAAGCGGCGTCTCGAATTGTGCGGCGGCGCCGAGGCCCGCCGTGATGCCGGGGATCACCGAATAGGCGACGCCCGCCTGGCGCAGCGCTTCGATCTCCTCGCCGCCGCGGCCGAAGATGAAGGGATCGCCGCCCTTCAGCCGCACCGCGCGCTGTCCTGATTTCGCAGCCTCGATCATCAGTCTGTTGATCGCGTCCTGGCCGATGCCGGGCTTGCCGACGCGGCGGCCAACCGGGATGCGCGATGCGTCGCGGCGGGCGCGGTCGAGAATCTCCGATGACACCAATTCATCGTAGAACACGACGTCAGCGTCCTGCAGGGCGCGCAGCGCCTTGATGGTGAGGAGATCCGGATCGCCAGGTCCCGCACCGACCAGCGTCACATGGCCCTTTGCCTTGCCGAGCGCGTTCGCGCCGGCAAAGGCGGAGGGATCGGAAATCTGCTGCAGGGCCTTTTCCGCTTCGCCCCTCTTGCCGGCCAGCACCAGCGCGCCGATCGGACCGTCGACAACGCGCTCCCAGAAGCGGCGGCGCAGTGCGAATTCGCCGATGCGCGCGTGTATAGATTTGCGGAATTGGCCGATGAAAGACGCGAGATCGCCGATGCGCGAGGGCAGCACCGCCTCGATCCGCTCGCGCACGCGGCGCGCCACAACAGGCGAAGCGCCGCCGGTGCCAACGGCGACCACGACATCGCCGCGATCGACGATCGCCGGGAAAATGAAGGTGGAATGGTCGAGATCGTCCATCACATTGACGGGCAGGCCGACAGCCTTCGCACGCGCCGCCATCGCAACACCCATATCGCCGGCGCCCGCGCAGAGCACCGCGATGACGCCGCTGAGATCGGCGACGAGCGGATCGCCTGTCGCGAGTTCGACGCGCGTCGCATCGATCCCGCTCACATCATGATTGCCGTCGGTCGCAAACCAGCGGACGCGCGCGCCGGCTGCCGCGAGCAGACGCAGCTTCGCACGCACGAGGTCTCCGGCGCCGACCAACAGCACCACGCCTGTTTGCAGATCCAGGAACACCGGCAAGAACCGCATGCGCCACTCGCTTCCCCAACTTATGGGTTGACTGGAATTTTATTCTATATATGTGTCGGCAAGCGCCCGCAAAGAGAAATTTATTTCTTCTCTATTGCATCGCAACTATAGAATTTTCGCCTCCAAAGGCCAAGGCACAGAGATGCATCTTCTCGACAATGAATCCGGCACAGCACGGTTGCGCTCATCCGAGCCCCGCGAGGGAATAAAGGCGTCGCGCAAAATCCTCGTCGAAGCACCCGCGACCGTCCCTTCAATGGATCATCTCGACGAGCTCGAAGCGCAAAGCATCTACATTCTGCGCGAGGCGTTCGCCCGGTTGAAGAAGCTCGCGCTGTTGTGGTCGCTCGGCAAGGACTCCAACGTGATGATCTGGCTCGCGCGCAAGGCGTTCTTCGGCCGCGTGCCCTTCCCTGCCTTGCATGTCGATACCGGCAAGAAATTTCCGGAGATGTATGCCTTCCGCGACCAGTACGCGAAGGAATGGGATATCGACCTGCGCGTCGAACCCTGCCCGCCGATCGATAGTGTCGACCCCACGCTGCCGCCTGCGGCGCGCTCTGCTGCGCGCAAGACCGAGGGCCTGAAGCTCGCGCTGGTCAAGCACGGCTTTGACGGATTGATCGCCGGCATCCGCCGCGACGAAGAGGCCACGCGCGCCAAGGAGCGCGTGTTCTCGCCACGCGGCCTCGAGGGCGAATGGGACGTGCGCGACCAGCCGCCGGAATTCTGGGATCACTTCAACGCCTCGCCGCCGCAAGGCGCGCATCTGCGCATCCATCCAATTCTGCATTGGACCGAGGCCGACATCTGGGCCTACACAAGACGCGAGAACATCCCGATCATCCCGCTTTATCTGGCGAAGGACGGCAAGCGCTATCGTTCGCTTGGTGATGCCGACATCACCTTCCCCGTCGCGTCGACCGCGTCTGACATCGATGAGATCCTGGCCGAGCTCGAAGACACCAAGGTGCCGGAACGCGCGGGCCGCGCACTCGATCATGAGACCGAGGATGCGTTCGAGCGGCTGCGTGTCGCCGGCTATCTCTGAGCTCTTAGCAAGTTAAGGCGATCTTCGATGAACATGGTTCTTCCCAGCGCGATTTCGGCGACACCGAACGGCACCACGCGTCCGCAAGTCCGCATCGTCATCGTCGGCCATGTCGATCATGGCAAATCCACCCTCGTCGGCCGCCTCTTGCACGAGACCGGCAGCCTGCCCGATGGCAAGCTCGAAATGCTGAAAGCCGTCAGCGCGCGGCGCGGCATGCCCTTCGAATGGTCGTTCCTGTTGGACGCGCTGCAGACCGAGCGCGACCAGGGCATCACCATCGACACCACGCAGATCCGCTTCCGTACCCGCTCGCGCGACGTGGTGCTGATCGACGCGCCCGGCCACGCCGAATTCCTCCGCAACATGATCACCGGCGCCTCGCAGGCCGACGGCGCCGTGCTGATCATCGACGCGCTCGAAGGCGTGCGCGACCAGACGCGGCGGCACGGCTATCTCCTGCATTTGCTCGGCATCAAGCAGGTCGCTGTCGTCGTCAACAAGATGGACCGGGTCGATTTTAGCGCCGAGCGCTTCAACGAGATCAGCGACGAGATATCGGCGCACCTGACCGGTCTTGGCGTGAAGCCATCGGCGGTGATTCCGATTTCCGCGCGCGACGGCGACGGCGTTGCCGCGCACACGCCGCGGATCGGCTGGTACAAGGGGCCGAGCGTGGTCGAGGCGCTGGATGCGCTGGAGCCGGCGCGGCCGGCGGAAACATTGCCGCTGCGACTGCCGGTGCAGGCGATCTACAAGTTCGACGACCGCCGCATCATCGCCGGCCGCATCGAATCCGGCAGCCTGAAGGCCGGCGACGAGATCGTGATCATGCCCGCCGGCAAGATCGCGAAGATCAAGACCGTCGAGAGCTGGCCGGTGACGCCGCTTCAGGGACCGCAAACGGCCGGCCGCTCGGTCGGCATCACGCTGGACCGCGAGCTCTTCATCGAGCGCGGCGACGTCATCGGCCATGTCGGCCTGAGCCCGCGCGACACCCGCCGCATCCACGCCCGGATCTTCTGGCTGCACGATAAGCCATTGTCGAAGGGCGACCAGATCCTGATCCGGCTCGGCACGCGCGAGACCCGCGCGAGCGTGGTCGCGATCGACAAGGCAGTCGATCCCGGCGCGCTCTCCAACAAGGAAACCAATTCGATCGCACGCAACCATGTCGGCGAGATCGACATCTCGCTGGCGCAGCCGATTGCTGCCGATCCCTACAGCGAAAGCCCGCGCACCGGGCGGCTGGTGATCGAGGTGAACGGCCGGATCGCCGGCGGCGGCCTCGTGCTGTCGGTCGATGCCGGCCAGCGCGCCGTGCCCGTCGACATCGTGCCGGTGGAGTCCGCGTTGCGCGCCGACGAGCGTGCGGCCCGCTATCGTCATGGCGGCGCCGTGCTCTGGTTCACGGGGCTGCCCGGCTCCGGCAAATCGACATTGGCGCTTGCGCTGGAGCGGCGGCTGTTCACGAATGGCGGCTCGCCGATCCTGCTCGATGGCGACACCTTGCGTGCCGGCCTCAACAGCGACCTTGGCTTCTCGCACGCGGATCGCAGCGAAAACATCCGCCGCCTCGCGGAGGTCGCGACGCATCTGGCGCGCAACGGCCATATCGCGATCGTCGCCGCGGTCTCGCCCGCCGCATCCGACCGCGCCGCCGCGCGCCGCATCGCCGACAGCGCGTTCCGTGAGATCTATGTCGCAACGCCGGCGGAGATCTGCGAAAGCCGCGATCCAAAGGGCCATTACGCCAAGGCCCGCGCGGGCGGCCTGCCCTCCTTCACCGGCATCACCAATGATTACGAGCCGCCGGCGGGTAACGAACTGACGATCGATACGTCGAGCCGGACAGTCGCTGACGCAATAGACGAAATCGAACGGATGCTGGCCCAAACCGGCATCCTATTCGAGGAAGTCGCCGACCTCGCGGCGAATATTTAGGCAGGCAATCTCCCCTCCCCGTCATCGCCCGGCTTGACCGGGCGATCCAGTATTTCAGAGATGATCGTAGTTGAACCGAGAAGCCGCGGCGTACTGGATGCCCCGCCTCCGCGGGGCATGACGGTTGCGGGTAATATGGCCACCCGGGGGGCCTTCTCATGGCCGTGGCTTTAGCGCTAAAAGGGCGCTGAACCGCCCGCCTTTTGGCGCGTTTTTTGCTGTTTTCGTCCCGAAAACAGTCCGTAAACGCCATTTCTCTTGGAAAGCCCAACATGACGCGTGTCGAAGCCCACGGATTGAAGATCGCCCCTGTCCTGTTCGATTTCATCGCCAAGGAAGCGACCCCCAACACCGGGATCGCGCCCGACGCCTTCTGGGCGGGGCTCGCCGCCATCATCGCAAAACTGGGGCCGAAAAACCGCGAGCTGCTCGCCTTCCGCGACACGCTGCAGGCCAAGATCGACGATTGGCACCACGCCAACAAGGGCAAGAAGTTCGACATCAACGCCTATACCGCTTTCCTGAAGGAAATCGGCTATCTCCTCCCGGAGCCGCCGACCAGGCAGGTCGAGACCGCCAATGTCGACGAAGAAATCGGCAAGATCTGCGGTCCTCAGCTCGTGGTGCCCCTGACCAATGCGCGCTATGCGCTGAATGCGGCGAATGCGCGTTGGGGCAGCCTCTATGACGCCTTCTACGGCACTGACGCGATCCCGCATGACCCGAGCGAGAGTGGCAAGGGCTATAACAAAGCGCGCGGCGACAAGGTGATCGCGAAGGCCAAGGCGCTCCTGGATTCGGCCGCGCCGCTCGCGACCGGAAGCCATGCCGATGCGACTTCCTACAGCGTCAGCGGCGGGAAGCTCGCGGTGAAGCTCAAGAACGGCAACACCACCGCACTGAAATCGGCCGCGCAATTCGCGGGTTATCAGGGCGATGCCGCCGCGCCAAGCGCCGTGCTGCTCGTCAACAACGGCCTGCACATCGACGTGACGATCAACCGCAATCATCCGATCGGCAAGGACGATCCGGCAGGGGTCGCCGACATGATCCTAGAGGCGGCGGTCTCCACCATCCTCGATATGGAAGACAGCGTCGCGGCCGTCGACGCCGAGGACAAGGTGCTGGTCTATCGCAATACGCTTGGTCTCATGGCCGGCACACTGTCGGCTGATTTCGAGAAGGGCGGCAAGACCCTGACGCGCTCGCTCAATGCCGACCGCGTCTACAAGACGCCCGACGGCAAGGATCTGACGCTGCACGGCCGCAGCCTGCTTCTGATGCGCAATGTCGGCCATCACATGTTCACCGACGCCGTGCTCGATGCGAAGGGCGAGGAAATCCCGGAAGGGATCCTTGATGCCGCGGTGTCCGGCCTGCTCGGGATCCATGATCTCAAGGGCAAGTCGAAGGTGAAGAACAGCCGCACCGGCTCGGTCTACATCGTCAAGCCGAAGATGCACGGCCCCGATGAAGTCGCGTTGACCTGTGAGTTGTTCGGCGAGGTCGAGAAATTGCTCTCGCTGCCGGAGAACACGCTCAAGGTCGGCATCATGGACGAGGAGCGCCGCACCACGGTCAACCTCAAGGCCAGCATCCAGAATGCGGGCAAGCGCGTGATGTTCATCAACACCGGCTTCCTCGACCGCACCGGCGACGAGATTCACACCTCGATGGAAGCGGGTCCGATGATCCGCAAGAACGACATGAAGGCGCAACCCTGGATCAAGGCCTATGAGGACTGGAATGTCGACATCGGCCTGATCGACGGCCTGCCCGGCCATGCGCAGATCGGCAAGGGCATGTGGGCGGCGCCCGACAAGATGGCCGACATGCTGGCGCAGAAGATCGGCCATCCGCAGGCCGGCGCCACCACCGCCTGGGTGCCGTCGCCGACCGCTGCGACGCTGCACGCGCTGCACTATCACCAGGTCAACGTGATAGCGCGCCAGCAGGAGCTGGCCAAGGGTGGGCCGCGCGCGAAACTCTCCGACATCCTCACCATTCCGGTGTCGCAGTCGAACTGGGCGCCCGATGACGTGAAGCAGGAGATCGACAACAACTGCCAGGGCATCCTGGGCTATGTCGTGCGCTGGATCGACCAGGGCGTCGGCTGCTCCAAGGTGCCTGACATTCACGACGTCGGCCTGATGGAAGACCGCGCCACCCTGCGCATCTCGAGCCAGCATCTGGCGAACTGGCTGCACCAGGGCGTCGTCACCAGGGACCAGGTGATGGAGTCGCTGAAGCGTATGGCTATCGTCGTCGATGGCCAGAACAAGGGCGATCCGCTCTACAAGCCGATGGCGCCCTCCTTCGACGGTGTCGCCTTCAAGGCCGCCTGCGACTTGATCTTCAAGGGCCGCGAGCAGCCGAACGGCTACACCGAGTTCATCCTCACCGCCCGCCGTCGCGAAGCGAAAGCCGCCGGCTGATCTGGCACATCGCCGTAGCCCGGATTGCGCTTTGCTTCATCCGGGCTACAGAGCATGGCGCCGCATGGTTGGAAGAGCTATGGCGGAATCTGGGTGATGACGGCCTGAGAAGGGCGGCGTATCGAGGCGGGTAACCAGCCAGCCAGAACCTCACATGGGATGGTTCGTGTCAAGGCCATCAATCGCAATGCATCAGCAGT